>CAYPCG010000004.1:0-68100 GCA_964409175.1 uncultured Burkholderiaceae bacterium | reverse complement strand
GTCTCAAAGGTATGGAAGGGGGCGGGCGACGGCACGCTCCACTCCAGACCACCACCATCACTGCCCCAGGGATTGTCAGCGGCCTTGGGACCCCCCTTAATGCACTTAATGATGATGTACAGGAAGAGCAGCTGCGACAGGCCAAAACCAAAGGCGCCAACAGATGCAATCGCGTTGAAGTCAGCGAACTGCATGTTGTAGTCGGCGTAGCGACGCGGCATCCCTGCAAGGCCCAAGAAGTGCATGGGGAAGAAGGTAATGTTGAACGAGATCATGGACAGCCAGAAGTGGGTCTTGCCCAGCGTCTCGTCGTACATGTGACCCGTCCACTTGGGTAGCCAGTAGTAGGTACCTGCAAAGAGCGCAAACAGCGATCCGGCAACGAGCACGTAGTGGAAGTGCGCCACAACGTAGTAAGTGTCATGCAGCTGGATGTCAATCGGCGCGACCGACAGGATGATGCCGGTAAAGCCACCGAGCGTGAACACAAAGATGAATCCGACTGCGAAGAGCATCGGGGTCTCAAAGGTCATCTCGCCTTTCCACATCGTTGCAAGCCAGTTAAAGATCTTGGCAGCGGTCGGGACAGCGATCAGCATCGTGGCGTACATAAAGAAGAGCTGGCCAGTCACCGGCATACCTGTGGTGAACATATGGTGCGCCCAGACCACGAACGACAGAATCGCAATGGATCCGGTCGCATAGACCATGGAGCTATAACCAAACAGCTTCTTGCGCGAGAAGGTCGGCACGATCTCCGAGATGATGCCGAAGGCCGGCAGAATCATGATGTAGACCTCGGGGTGCCCGAAGAACCAGAAGATGTGCTGGAACATGACCGGATCACCACCACCGGCCGCATTGAAGAAGCTGGTGCCGAAGTGACGATCCGTCAGCAGCATGGTGATCGCGCCTGCCAGAACCGGCATCACGGCAATCAGCAGATAGGCCGTAATCAGCCATGTCCAGACGAACATGGGCATCTTCATCAGGGTCATGCCAGGGGCCCGCATGTTCAGAATCGTGGTGATGATGTTGATCGATCCCATGATCGAGCTCGCGCCCAGGATATGCACCGCGAAGATCGCGAGGTCCATACCAATACCCATCTGCGTCGAGAGCGGTGCGTAAAGCGTCCAGCCTGCAGCAGTTGCGCCACCGGGCACAAAGAACGAGACCACCAGCAGGAGTGCCGCAGGAATCAACAGCCAGAAGCTCAGATTGTTCATTCGCGCAAAGGCCATATCGCTGGCCCCAATCTGTAGCGGAATCATCCAGTTCGCAAAACCCACAAACGCAGGCATCACCGCACCGAAGACCATGATCAGACCGTGCATGGTCGTGAACTGGTTAAAGAGTTCGGGTCTTAGGATCTGTAAACCGGGTTGAAACAACTCCGCCCGAATCCCCAGGGCCAGAATGCCGCCAATGCCCAGCATGGCGAAACTGAACCAGAGGTACATCGTGCCGATGTCTTTGTGGTTGGTCGCAAAGACCCAGCGGCGCCATCCATGCGGATGGTCGTGGGCATGATCATCGTGGCCTGCTACGCCATGGCCGGGTTCGAGAACTGCACTCATACTCTTCTCCTTAAATTCGGAACGTGCCGCGTTACTTTGCAGCAGGGGTCAGCGCAGCAGTCTTCACTGCAGCCGCTTTCGGCTGACTGGCCACCCACTTGGTGTACTCCTCAGCAGAGACCACTTTCACCACAATCGGCATAAAGGCGTGGTCTTTGCCGCAAAGCTCTGCGCAATGACCGCGATAAGTGCCTTCTTTTTCTGCCTTAAACCAGGTGTCGCGTACAAAACCTGGAATCGCATCCTGCTTCACACCAAACGCTGGCACCATCCAGGCGTGGATCACGTCATTGGCGGTCGTCACCACACGAATCTTTTTGCCAACGGGCACGACCACAGGGTTATCCACTTCTGAGAGATAGTGTTCCCCCTTGGGCGCGATGCCACGAATCTGGTCTTGGGGCGTAGAGAGCGTCGACATGAAGGAGATGCCTTCGCCTTCGCCCTTCAGATAGTCATAGCCCCATTTCCACTGATAACCGGTCGCTTTAATCGTGATGTCTGCGTTAGCCGTATCTTTCTGGGCAATCACGATCGGGGTCGCATAGACACCGATCACCACTACGATCAGGAAAGGAATGACGGTCCAGGCCACCTCTACCGCAGTGCTCTCATGGAAGGTCGCAGCCTTGTGTCCCTTTGATTTGCGATGGGCGTAGATGGAATAGAACATCACGCCGAACACCGCCACAAAAATGACGAGGCAGAGCAGAAACAAAAATGTGTGTAGGTTGTACAGATCCGTCGCCATCATGCTGGCAGGTGTCTGAAGGTTATACCGACCGTCCATTGAATAGATCTCCCCGTCTTCAATGTTGTTGACTCAAATGTCCACCGCAAACTTCTTGGCCTCATGCATTCCATGAGGACCCCTGCACGACGCTCAGCTAATGCGGATCGCCGATCGAAACTCTCGATAAAACTGCTCCCGGCTTATCGGGCTTGCAAACCGCCCGACCACGAGCTCTGACTGCTGACTTCTTAATCGCACTAGCCCCTGATGCCCATCGTCTCGGGCACATCGAAGCCACTGCCGTGGAAGCTCCAGTGTTTTTGTCTTAATTCCTTCGGTGACATCCACACGAACCTTCGCCTCGTCCAACGTAATCCTTTCGCCATCATTCACGTGACGTGAATAGACAAAAAAGGCCACGGCGAGCGCCGTCAGCTCAATCAACAAAAAGGGGATGACCAACCAGGCACCCGACAGTGCCCATGCCACAGAGACGGCGACCGACCCAGCACCGAGCATCGCAAAGGCGCCCAGCAACTGGCGGGGTGTCATGACGCAGTTGCGTTTGAGCACCCATGATCTCGATTCCGTCTCCACGCTCTCCCCCTAACGTCGTCAGGCTTACGACCGAGTCGGCGGGATTATATGTCGCTTCCCGAATCTTTTGGCGTTTTCCCGAACCACTGAATGGTCTGCACCTGGTCTTTCGCCTGCGCTGCCCCGCTGGTCGCCCCCCCTGCCCAGGCGTGTCCAAAGACGAGTTCAACCGGAATTTCGATGCGGCCGTCTTTTTCAAGGGTCGATAGCGCCGTGAGCACGCGATCACGCCAGGCCCTGCCACGCAATCCTTTTCCCCGGCCAAACATAGGGTTTCCCCCAATAAGCCGCAGGTCGCGAAGGGCAGAGTCGGGGTCGGCATAGGTCAGCGTGAGCCACTCCACATCCATGACCGGATTCGCCATGCGCAGGCCGACCAACGCATCTCCTAAGTCATGCATATCGGGATAGCCTGCGGCATGACGCGTCTGATCCTCATCCCCCAGCGCAAGAGCCAGTGGCCGAAAACTATCCGGGCCAAGACTGCAGAACATCAAAAGCCCTCCGGGGGCGAGCGTCCTTGCCCAGAATTCAAGCGTGGCTCGCTGATCCGATAGGTAGGCCAACAGGCCCACTGAAACAATCATGCCCAAGGACCCCGCTGTCGCCGAGATCGGCTGACCGAACTGCGCAATGCCATAGTCCAGTCGCGCTCCTTCCGGCATCCGAATATAGGAGAGTCGATCGTTTAATCGCGCGGCCGCTTCCTGCCACAACGGATGGGCAGAGACGGCGACGGGCGAACGCCGCTTCAGCTGAGCGCGAACGGCATGCGGATCAATCGAACGGATGAGCGGATCAGACGGCATCGTCTGAGTATAGTTTGCCGATGCAGCTTTCCTTAGAGCAATGCCTGTGGCGCCCCCTGCGAATCATTCTCGGGTCACCATGTCTTTTGTGTGATGAGTCAGCAGATGGCGCAGCGATTTGCGATCGCTGCGCAGGCACCCTCCGTCAGCGTCCATGGGGGGTGACCAGCCTCTCGATTGCAGACCATCGGATCCCCGTGTTGTTTCGTGAGTCTTACGGCGGCCCTCTGAGTGATGCAGTAATCCGTGCCAAATATCTTGGCGACTGGGGGCACGCGCGATGGCTGGGTCAGTGTCTGGGTCAGCTGCCCCGGCCATGGCTCGGTGATTCCCCAACAGTGATTCCGGTCCCACTGTCTGATCAGCGACTCGCCAATCGCGGCTATAACCAGTCGATTGTCATTGCACGTCAGGTCGCCAAGGCCTGGGGCTTATCGATGGCGCCCCGATGGCTGAGAAAGACAAAACCCACCGCACGACAGGCGGGGTTACATCGCGATGAACGGCTTGCTAATTTGTTCGGCAGTTTTTCGGCATCCGAACAGGTTGCCGGACGACGCTGTCTGCTCATTGATGACATCATGACGACTGGATCAACTCTTCGAGAAGCCTCGCGTGCCATTCATACAAGCGGTGGGACGGTGATCGCCGCAGCGGTGATCGCACGCGTAAAAAATCCCTCGCGTGCCATCACGCATCACTTCCTATGATCAACGTTGTTCTTGTCGAACCTGAAATTCCGCCCAACACGGGAAACGTCATTCGTCTGTGCGCCAACACAGGTGCACGCCTTCATCTCATCGAGCCGCTTGGGTTTCCAATTGACCACGCCAAGATGCGACGTGCAGGCCTGGACTATCACGAGCTCGCCTCGTTTACCTGTCATCGCCACTGGGAAGCGTTTCTTGACCAAGCGCAGCCGGATCCCAGCCGACTTTTTGCGATCACCACCAAAGGGCAGCGTGGCCTGTCTGACGTCCCCTTTGCCGAGAATGACTGGCTCATCTTTGGCTCTGAGACGAAAGGGTTGGGCGCACGTCTCGATTCGTTTGCGCCCGATCAACGTCTGCGCATTCCGATGCGGCCTAATAATCGAAGCCTGAATCTGTCAAATGCGGTGGCGATCGTCGTCTATGAAGCCTGGCGACAGCTGGGTTACTCGGGTGCTGGTTTGCCCGGCGACGGCGGAATCTCGTAAGGCGATGTCAAGAGGTCAAACGCCTGCTCAACGGTTGTGGCGACACGAAGGTGATCATGATGTCGCGGATTTAAAAACCCACAGTCCATCGACTGACGCAAGAACTGTAACAAGGGTGTGTAGTAGTTATCTAGATTAAACAAAACGATCGGCTTGCTGTGCAACCCAATCTGATGCCAGGTCCAGGTCTCAAAGAATTCCTCAAAGGTACCAATACCGCCGGGCAACACTAAGAAGGCATCGGCCCGCTCTGACATCAACGCCTTGCGTGTGTGCATCGAGTCCACGACAAATAATTCGGTGAGTTCTTCCATCGCCGGCTCAATCGCCAAAAGACTCTCGGGAATCACACCGGTTGATTTTCCTTTTGCCTCGATCACGGCGCGCGCGACGGCCCCCATCAGTCCATTTCTGCCGCCACCAAAGACGAGCGCAAGATCACGCTTGACCATTTCGCGACCACAGGCCGCTGCGACTTCAATCCATTTGGGATCGCGTCCGCTACGCGATCCACAGAACACCGTAATCGACTTCACTGGCTTACCCACTGATTTCATCCTTTGGTTCTCTTGACATCAATTGTGTAATGGCCTGATCCGCCGAGATCTCTCCTTGCAGCAGGCGACAGACTGACTCGGTGATCGGTACCTCAACGGATGATCGTTTGGCCAGTGCGAGAAGCGCTGGTGCAGTAGACACGCCTTCCGCAACATGTCCGAGCGAGCGGACGATATCCGCTAACGCATCCCCTTTCGCCAAGGCGAGTCCGACGCGCCGATTTCGCGACAAGTCGCCCGTTGCCGTCAAGATGAGATCCCCCAGCGTTGCCAGGCCCATAAAACTCTGTGGCTGAGCACCGATCGCCACCCCGAGTCGTGCCATCTCCGCTAGACCACGGGTCAGCAAGGCCGCGCGCGCATTCCCGCCGAGTCCAAGACCATCACAGACCCCAGCCGCAATCGCCAGAACATTCTTCATTGCGCCACCGAGTTCGACTCCGAGTAGATCGGACCCTGCATAGATCCGCATGCCACCGCCGTGACAGGCCTGCGCCACCGCGCGCGCCCAGCTCAGATTCTGGCTCGCTAATGTCAACGCCACCGGACGTTGCTGTGCAACCTCTTGCGCAAAACTGGGGCCGGATAACGCCCCTTGCGGCCAGCCGGCACAGTGTCGCCCCACAATCTGATGCGGCCATTCCAAGACAGGCGCACTGAGATCCCCCGAGACGCGAAGTCCCTTCGCAAGCCAGAGCAATCCCTCTCCAGGCTGAGCAGCGCCACAACGTGCCGCCACCGCACGGGCCGCCTCTTCTAGTCCAGACATCGGTGTTGCGAGAATGATGACGCCATGACTGACGGCACTGGGGTGCAGACCTGCGTGGGCCAACGACTGCGCTCGCCAGCGCTGACAAGCAGAATCAAGATTCGACTCGATCACCAGCCCAGCAGGTAAGGCAATGCCGGGAAGGTAGCGCTTATTCTCGCGAGTTGTGGTCATCTCCGAAAGGTCGCCTGCACTGCGCCCCCAGAGCTGCACCGCGCCCTCTGAAAATCGAGCGGCGAGGTGCGCCGCAATCGCCGTGCCCCAAGCACCTGCTCCAACAACGAGAACAGGAATCGACACGGCGTGACTCGACACTTATTGCGGAGGAACGATCAGACCGCTGGGCTTTGCATCGCCATTGGCCGAGGCGTTTGCGCGAGCGGCAAGTCGCTGCTGATAGAAGGCTTCCCAGTTCAGCTCTGCAAGATGGACTGGCGGGAAGCTCGCCCGTGAGATTACATCGGCGATGTTCGCGCGCAGGTAAGGATAGACAATGCTGGGGCACGAGATGCCAAGCAGCAGCGCCATCTGTTCCTGTGGAATGCCCACAATTTCAAAGATACCGGCCTGGCTGGCTTCCACAAGAAAGCCCACCTTCTCACCAAGTCGACAGGTCACCGTGCAACGAACCGTCACTTCGTGAACGTTCGGACCGATCTCCTTGTCCTGCGCATCAATCTGAAACTCCAGGCGAGGCTCTGCGTTATCCAGAAAGACATTGGGTGCGTCAGGAATTTCTAATGACAGGTCTTTCATGTAAACGCGCTGCAGGTTGAACTGCGGTGCTGGCGCGTTCGCGGAATTAGTCTGTTCAGTCATAAACCACTTTCAACAAATAGGCAGGCAACCGACGTCACCTGGTGCAAGAAACAGCAGGGGTCAACCCGCCAGGAGGGGCACGAGTCCGCCGTCGCGGTCAAGTGCGGAGAGGTCATCGAATCCACCGACGTGACGCTCACCAATAAAAATCTGAGGCACCGTGCGACGGCCTGTTTTTGCCATCATGGCGTCGCGCTGCGCTGGGTCCAGATCGATCCGAATTTTTTCAATCTCGGTTACCCCGCGCTGCTTGAGCAGCATCTCTGCGCGCTGGCAATACGGGCAGACTGCGGTGCTGTACATCACAACCTTCGCCATGGTCTATGCCTTTCCGGATTTCTTCACAGGAAGCCCTGCCTGCTGCCAGGCATCGAAGCCTCCCTCAAGGTTAAATACGGCCTCGATGCCTGCCTTCTTCAGCATCCGGCCCGCCTTGTTGCCGCGCCAGCCGCTCTGACACATCAGAATCACCGGCACTTGATTCTTGCCCTTGTTGGCCTTCGATTTAATCTCATCCACCTGACTCGGCAGGGTGCTCATCGGGATGTGCAATGCCTGCGGGGCCATTCCTCGCGATAACTCGCGTGTCTCGCGCAGATCGATCAGGATGGCATCTTCGGAATTGAGCAGCTGGGTCGCACCAAGCGTGTTGATCACCCGGGCGCTGGTCCCTCGGGTCACTACAGGCCAGACCAGCAGTGCACCGCTCAGAAACGCTGCGATGATCAAGATAATGTTTTCAGTAATAAATGCCACAGGGACCTCAACTGGTTAATAGGGCGGACTGCTCGCCGTAGTTGGAAATTATAGAATGGCGGCTATGAGCAAAACCTTCACTCTTGTCGTCTTACGCCACGGCGAAAGCCAGTGGAACCTTGAAAACCGATTCACCGGCTGGGTGGATGTGGATCTTACCCCCCGGGGGATTGAAGAGGCGAAAGCGGCCGGGGCCCTGCTGCGCGCCAAGGGCTATCAGTTCGATCAGGCCTTTACCTCGGTCTTAAAGCGGGCGATTCGAACCCTCTGGATCACGCTCGATTCGCTCGACCAGATGTGGCTGCCCGTCTCGAAAGAGTGGCGACTCAACGAACGTCACTACGGGGCACTCTCGGGGCTGAACAAAGCGGAAACCGCTGCGAAGTATGGCGAAGCCCAGGTGCTGACCTGGCGCCGTGCCTACGATGTCCGCCCGGACGCCATGACCCCTGAGCATCCACACTGGCCAGCAAAAGACCCTCGCTACGCGGGGATTGCGCCATCGCTTCTGCCCGCCACCGAGTGTCTCAAGGATACGATTGAGCGCGTCATTCCTGTCTGGGAGTCGAAAATTGCGCCCGCGGTCAAATCTGGGCAGCGCGTACTGATCTCTGCCCATGGCAATTCGATCCGGGCCCTGATCAAGTACCTGGAAGACATGTCCGAGGCCGATATCCTGGCGCTGAACATCCCGACTGCGCAGCCCCTCGCGATCACGCTGGACGAGAATCTGCGTTGTGTCGACCGGCAGTACCTGGCGGATCCAGCCGTGATTCAGGCGGCACTGGCTGCGGTCGCTAACCAAGGAAAAGCCAAAACCGCCTAAACTTTCCGGCAGAACGGCTGCCTAAGAAAGCCTTTGTTGTCTGTTGTCGCAACCCTTGCGAGTGAGTGCCATGTCTAAAAAATTACAGATCACCGGTTGGATCGCGGTCGGACTGGTCAGCGGTGTGCTGGTCAGTATGGGCGTCTCGGCAGTCGCCCAGCGCGATAGCCGACTGTCCCTGCCTATTGAAGAGCTGCGACAGTTTGCCGATGTCTATGGCGCGATCAAAGCGAACTACGTTGAACCAGTCGAAGACAAAAAGCTCATTACGGAAGCCATTAGCGGCATGCTGACAGGGCTCGATCCGCATTCCTCTTACCTGGACGCGGACGCCTTCAAAGAACTCCAAGTGGGGACACAAGGAGAATTTGGCGGACTTGGGCTCGAAGTCGGCACGGAAGACGGGTTTGTTCGCGTAGTGGCCCCGATCGAGGGGACCCCTGCGGCCCGTGCAGGGATTAAAGCGGGCGATTTGATCATCAAAATTGATGACAAGTCCACCAAAGGGCTCGCGATCAATGACGCGGTCAAGCTGATGCGCGGCAAGCCGAAGACGCCCATCGTGATCACCGTCAGTCGCAAGGGCGAGACCAAGCCACTCGTCTTTAATTTAGTACGTGATGTGATTCAGATCCAGAGCGTTCGGTCCAAGATGCTCGAACCCGGTGTCGGTTACATCCGCATCACTCAGTTTCAGGAACACACCGTTGAAAATCTGGTGAAGCACTTCAATCAGTTGGTGGAAAAAGCACCGCTGACGTCGCTTGTACTTGATCTGCGTAACGACCCAGGCGGATTACTGACCGGTGCGATCGGTGTTTCTGCGGCCTTCCTGGAAGAAAAAACATTGGTGGTCTCAACCGACGGACGACAGGAAGATTCCAAACGGAAATACTTCGCCACGATTGGTGACTATGCTCGCCTCGGTCGAGAAGATCCGCTCGCAAAGCTCTCGCCACAGGCCAAGACAGTCCCCATGATCGTGCTCGTCAACGGTGGCTCAGCGTCTGCCTCAGAGATCGTCGCCGGTGCGCTACAGGATCACAAGCGCGCGACCATTCTTGGCACACAGACCTTTGGCAAAGGGTCTGTCCAGACTATTCTTCCCCTGACGACCAACACCGCGATCAAGCTCACCACCGCGCGTTACTACACGCCGAAGGGTCGCTCGATTCAGGCCAAGGGAATTACACCGGACCTCTGGGTAGAAGAGAGCGCATCGGGTGCAGGGATCGATGGCATTCGTCCAAGAGAGGCGGATCTGACACGTCACCTCTCCGGAAAAGGGCCAGATGGCAAACCCATTGCTGAAAAAGCAAAGCCGAATGCCGCCGAGAAGAAGCAGACCACTCCTGCACCAGAAACACTCAAACCGATTGAGTTTGGCAGTGCTGACGACTACCAGCTTCAGCAGGCACTCAACCATCTCAAAGGTAAACCTGTCGCCACGTCTGCGCGACCGGATAATGTCTGATCTCGAATCCCTGCGTCATAGCCGTCACGAACTTCTGGATGGCTTTGATGCGCAGGGGGTGGATGCAGTTCGTGCCGCCCATGTCCTGATCATCGGCGCTGGCGGACTGGGCTGTCCAGCAGCTACCTATCTTGCGGCCGCTGGCATCGGCCATGTCACTTGGGTCGATGGCGATGCGGTCGATGCCACGAACCTGGCCCGTCAAGTGTTGTTTGGTCCCGATGACATTGGCCAGAAAAAAGTAGAGGCGGGTCGTCGTGCGCTATTGCGGCTTCACCCGACTGCCAAGATTACCGCCATCCCACACCATGCCGACGAGGCTTTTCTTGAGCAGCATGTGCCGTCATCGTCAGTGGTGCTGGACTGCACGGATCGATGGGCAACGCGCCAGTTGATCAATCGCGTCTGTGTCGCGCACCGAGTACCACTGGTCACCGCAGCGGCCATTGAATGGTCGGGGCAGTTGATGGTGATCGACCCAAGACATTCTGAACAGGCTTGTTACGCCTGTGTCTTTGATCCCGCGTCCAGCCCCGAAGAACACGCCTGCGGTGCCTATGGCGTGCTGTCTGCGATGGTGGGTGCAATGGGCTGTCATCAGGCCGCCGAGGCCCTCAAGCTGATCGTGTCACGCGAACGATCAGACCGTCCTCAGCTGCTATCCATGCTCGATGTCCGATCGGGACGCTGGCAACAGCTTCAGCTGTCTCGAAACCCCAAATGTCCCGTCTGCGGAACATCCGACCGACGGTAGACATCGTTTACTTCGCGAGCGTGTCGTTAAGGAAAGAGGAGTCGGACCGCGGGGTCCATGCCCTCTGAGGGGCGCTTACGAAAACCAGATTTTGCAAACTGCAGCCATCGTCCCTGCACGAAGGCCATGGCAAGGCCCGACTGAACCGCGGGATCCACCGTGCTCGCCGCCTGAGACTCGGCGAGCTGGAGCCGAGCACACTGACGTAGCGATGCCTCCACCCGATCCATCAGCTGGTTCACGCGCTGCTGGAGACGCGCATCCTCGTTCACGATGGCATCCCCAATTAACACTCGGGTCATACCAGGATTCTTTTCAGCAAAGCCTAAGAGCATCACGACAATCTCTCGCGCCTTCACAGCCGCAGGAGTCTCACGCGACTCGATCTGATTGATGAGGGAAAAGATTGTCTCTTCGACAAAATCGAGCAGCCCTTCGAACATCTGCGCCTTACTCGCAAAGTGTCGATAGAGGGCCGCTTCCGATAGCGACAGGCGTGCCGCTAAGGCAGCCGTCGTGACCTTTTCTGCGGCGCCATCTTGCAGCATGGCCGCAATGGTCTGCAGGATCTGCAGCCGTCGCTCGCCTGGCTTTGGACGCTTACGGCCCGAAGGGGCGTTTGGCTGCTCTGTCTGTTGTGATGTCGGCTGCATACCCGTCGTGCGATCTCTTCACCAGCAGGTGCTGGTGTCGAACTAATAACCCCAGAGAGTGTACTTGAAGCCGAACATACCCTGGGCGGCGAACGGATAGGGGGCGACCCGAATGGCGGGCCTGCCGCAGCGCAGTGCCGGACGCCCAGATCCGGGCGGTTCGTAACCCTAATTGGTGGGCCGACCGCAGGTTCTCATTGTGGTCATCGACCAGCACCACCCGTGACGCCGGACGATGGGTCTGCCGCAGGACGCGACGCATCAAAAGACGTGACGGCTTGGGTCGAAACCGACCTGCGATCACCATATCTTCGATCGAGATCACACGATCGAAAAGTCGATGCAGTCCGAACATGGTCAGCAGATGCAAGGCATACGCCTTTGGCGCATTGGTCAATAGCCATCGTCTGCCAACGAGCTGCCGCAGCCTTGCCCGTTCACCGCAGATGCGCTGCACCAGACCCGGCAGACTGTTGGTGGGATGGGTCTTCTCAAGAAAATCGTGCGGGTCGATCTTGTGATGCGCCACCAAGCCCAGTAGCGTGGCACCATAACGATGCCAGTAGGTCTCACGCAGACGGCTCGCCTGATCTCGGGGCAGATGCAAGGTCTGCGCCACATACGCCGTCATGCGCTGATTGATCTCCCCCATCACCCGCCATGAGGCATCGTAGAGGGTGTTATCGAGATCGATCAGCCACAGGGGAGACGAGACGCCCACTAGTGGGAACGAATCATGGTGCCCACGCCTTCGCTGGTCATAATCTCCAACAAAAGACAGTGCGGCACACGGCCGTCAACAATGTGTACCGATGCGACGCCACTCTTGGCCGCATCTAAGGCAGACGAAATCTTAGGCAACATGCCGCCGGAAATCGTGCCGTCAGCAAACAGTCCGTCTATTTCTTTTGCGCTAAGCCCGGTAATGAGATTGCCCTTTTTGTCCAACACGCCAGGGGTGTTAGTCATCAGAATAAGTTTCTCGGCCTTCAGAATCTCAGCAATTTTTCCTGCGACAAGATCAGCATTGATGTTGTAGGTCTCGCCCTCACGGCCCGAGCCAATCGGGGCGATCACCGGTACAAAACCACTCGCCAATAACGAATGAATGATGGCGGGATCGACCGATTCAATCTCTCCCACATGACCAAGATCAAAGGCCTCGGTCGATGTGTCATCTGCTTTCACAAGCATCTTGCGGGCCCGAATCAGTCCACCATCCTGACCCGTGAGTCCAACAGCCTTGCCCCCCGCATGATTGATGAGTTCAACAATCTCTTTGTTGACCTGTCCTGCGAGCACCATCTCCACCAGATCCATCGTTTCCGTATCGGTAACCCGCATGCCCTGGATGAACTCGCCCTTTTTGCCCACTCGGGCGAGCAACGACTCAATCTGTGGTCCACCACCATGCACCACCACGGGCAGAATTCCCACGAGCCTGAGCAGAATGATGTCCCGTGCAAACGACTGCTTCAGGTGTTCCTCGGTCATTGCATTCCCGCCGTACTTGATCACGACCATCTTGCCGTGGAAACGTTTGATATACGGCAGGGCTTCGGCCAAGACGGCTGCCTTCATCGATGCATCGGGTCGGTCGCTTTTTTTATCGGAGGAATCGCTCATGGTCGCCTGTCAGTTCGAAATAGTGGTCTAATCCTTCGCTGAATTGTAAGACCGGATGGTCCCAACCTGACTGCCCCGCGAAGCCCTGATTTCCGACCGTGAAGCGCTACCTGACCGCACCCCTTTTGTTTAGCCCATGGGCTCACCGACTGGACAGTCGCGCCCAGACCTTCTCTGCGCAAGAGCGGCTGGTCGGCGGATGTATTGCCGGACTGATCATCGGCGTGATCAGTGCCATGGTATTCATGCTCACGAGTCTGCTGTTCTCCGCACGACTCGCCCTGTTGGTGGCGCTGATCAGCGCACTGGTCATTGATCTGATGGCAGCGCAGTCAAGGCGTCTGCGCCCGTTACAAGAACCCACGCTCACACCGCTGTCGGCACTGGCGCTCGGGGTCATGCTGATGGCGAAGGTCGAACTGCTCTCTGATATTGATCCCGAATGGATCGGTGTCATTCTGATCTGCAGTGCGGGCTGGGCGCGAAGCGCCACGCTCACCGCCCGTGCAGAACCGTTCTTAGACTGTCGTCCAGCCCCCGCCATGACACGGGTCTTTGGCCTGCTGATTGGTGCCGCGCCCCTTCTTCTCTTTGCACTTTGGCCAGAGCCAGTCTGGGGGCTTTGGGTCGCTGCGGCGGTAAGCCTCTGGTGTGCGCGGCTCTTCGCACCAAGAACCTGGGCCGCGCCAATCACGGTGCGATGGATGGCCAGCGAGATGGTCTATTGCCTGTGCGTACTCGCGCTGATGAGCGCGGCGGCCGTCGCAGAGATTTCGATCGAAGAGACCCCGGGCTCTTAAGCCAAGGGGCCATGAATCGCGGTCTGGTCAGTCGCCGAACTGGCGCTGACGAAGTTCTCGGCGCTGCTGTGCCTCGAGCGAGAGCGTCGCAGTGGGCCGCGCCAAAAGACGCTTAAGCCCAATCGGTTCGCCCGTCTCTTCACAGTAACCATATTCCCCTGACTCGATTCGAGCCAATGCCTGTTGGACTTTCTTAATAAGCTTACGCTCGCGATCCCGCGTACGCAGCTCAAGCGCATGCTCTTCTTCGATGGTGGCGCGATCTGCAGGATCTGGCACTAACACCGTCTCACGCAAATGCTCAGTGGTCTCTCCGGCATTCGCGCGCAGCTCAGACTCCAGCGCCAGCAAGGTTCGCTTAAAGAAGTCGAGCTGTGCTGGACTCATGTAAGCGTCGGCCGGCTGGGCCAAGAGCTCTTTCTCAGTGGTAATCGGTTTGGAACTTACGCGTGACATACGACTACTCTCAATTCAGATTTCAGATAAGACATTGCTCTAATCCCTTGACTATTGTATCGCGGGGCAGATTTCGGCCGATAAAGACAAGTTTCGACTGCCGCTCTTCACCCGTTGCCCAAGGGCGTCCAACGTCACCACCCATCAGCATGTGAACGCCTTGAAAGACCATCTGATGGTCGCTGCCCTTGATATAGAGCACCCCTTTGTAACGCAGTAACTGCGGCCCATAGGCCTGCGAGACGGCGCTCATGAATCCTTCAAAGCGATCCGAATCAAACGGTCGTTTTGACTTAAAGACAAACGACTGCACATCATCGACATGGCTGTGGCTGTCGGATTCTAAAAAGGTGGGGTCAATCTCTAAGGCCGCATTCAGATTAAATCCACGAATATCGAGGATCTTCTCAATTGGGGTCTGACCAAAATTCACGGCATCAATCGTGGCACGTGCATTCATCCGCGCCAGACGTGCGCGCAAATCGGCCAACACTTCTGCAGAGACGAGATCAGACTTCGAGATCAAGATCCGGTCCGCAAATCCGACCTGGGCCTGCGCCTCGGGATGCGCCGTTAGCTGATCGGGGCCATGTACCGCATCGACGACAGTCACCACCGCATCCAGCAGAAACCGCTCAGCAATCTCATCGTCAACAAAAAAAGTCTGCGCCACAGGCCCAGGCTCCGCCAGACCAGTCGTCTCGATAATCACACGATCAAATTGAAGCGACCCATCGACCTTCTGACGCCAGAGTCGCCCAAGCATCTCGATCAGGTCCCCACGCACCGTGCAGCAGATGCACCCGTTATTCATTTCAATAATTCGCTCTTGGGTGTCTTCAAAGAGCAGTTCGTTGTCGATGCTTTCTTCGCCGAACTCGTTCTCGATCACCGCGATCCGCGCGCCATGCGGCTCGCTCAAGATTCGCTTTAAGAGCGTCGTCTTTCCTGCACCAAGAAAACCGGTCAGGATCGTTACTGGCACCATCGCCGGTGCAGCGCTAACAGGGGCTGACATGACTGTAAAACTCCGAAAAATTTATTCAGTTTTAGGGCGCTTCTTTGCCCGTGGATGGGCAGCATCATAAACCTGCGCCAGATGCTGAAAATCCAGATGCGTATAGACCTGGGTCGTCGCAATCTGGGCGTGCCCCAATAACTCCTGCACGGCTCTCAGATCGCCACTGGACTGTAACAAATGACTGGCAAATGAATGTCGCAGCATATGGGGGTGAACCTGCGTGGGCATCCCCGATGCCTGTGCACGCTGCGCAAACCGACGCTGCACCGTGCGCGGCGAACACCGTGCCCCCTGGGCATTGATGAAGAGTGCCGTCTCGTCTCTCGCAGCCGATTTCCGCACCAACAGCCAGTCCTCCAGTGCGAGAAGCGCCGGACGACCGATCGGTACCCGTCGAGACTTTCCACCCTTTCCGACCACAAAGACTTCGGCCGCATCGCGGTCAATCCATCCATGCTGATCGCCAGCCTGGCGAGCAGGCGGCTGACAATTGAGTCCCACCAGTTCTGCCAATCGAAGTCCACAGGAATACATCAGCTCTGCCATCGCGCGATCCCGTCGTGCAAGAAAGTCTTCTTGCGCAGATACCGCTGCCGTTGTTACAGCCTCGGGGTTGGCGCTCACAAACTGCACCGCCCAGTCTGTCGAGAGCGCCTTGGGTAGTCGCTTCGGTGGTTTTGGGGCGCGAACACTGGCCACAGGGTTTGCCGTCAGGGTGACACGCGAGGCGGCCCAGTCAAAGAATGATCGCCAGGCCGATAGCCTGCGCGCGATGCTCTTCGCCGAGAGGCCTGCGGACCGCCATCGGGCCACCGCGCCTCGAACGTCTGTCGCCGCAATCGCCTGTATCGATGATGCCGTGGGAAGCTGCAAAAGATGTTGGAGCTCTCGCGCATACGCACTCACCGTCAGGCGTGAGTAACGGCGCTCATGCGCCAGTTCACCCAGATAGGTGTCGATCAATGTCTGCAGAGCAGTCTGCCCGGCAAGACCCTGGGTCACGGCTAATCGGCCCCCGTCCTCGCCACCGACGACAACGCTGCGCTTGCAATCTCTGCAATACGCTCAAGAAAGGCAACGCCAAGATCCGGCGCAAAACGACGCGCATCGGGAGACGCAAGGACCAAGACACCAAAGGCGAAAGGCGCAGCCCCGATGCGAAGCGGTAACACCGCCATCGACCCACAGTCACGACCCGCTTCTGGGAGTAATCGCGCGACTGGCGATATCGCCGCAGGCCCGCAGACCGGTGCACGCATGGTGTCAATACTCTCCACATAGTCAGCCGTCGGTGACCCAACCCAGCTCGCCTGCGCATAGTCTGCAAGGGGTCGCCAGATCACGATTGCCGTCTGCGGCACACTGAAGACTTGTGACAGCGAGTCCGCAAGAAACTCTGGCATCGTTGCAGGATTCGCATGCAGAAACAGGCCACGAATCCATCGTTGCATCGAGGCAGATATCGCGTCGTTTTCCTGGCCGTGTCGCAGTAGCTCTGCGAGCTTGAGCTCCATCGTTTTAATCCGCTCTCGCAGCACGCCAGCCTGACGCTCAACTAACGAGATCGCCTGACCCGACTGCGGGTGCGGCACATTGATCTCGGCAAGCAGATGGGCCGCTTCATTAAAAAAATCAGGATGTCGCTTCAGGTATTCCGCAACCTGCTCTGCAGTGACTGGCGCACTCGATAGGCCTAAGGTGGGTTCTTTCTGACTCACAACGCAATCACTCCTTCAAAGACAGTTTCTGCTGGTCCCGTCATCATGACATGACCGTCACGTTGACCCGACCACTGAATCTTCAACAGGCCGCCCCGGGTCTGGACGCGAACCAATTTGTTCTTGGGCAGCCGCCCCGCAAGCACACCACTGACCACCGCAGCACACGCCCCTGTGCCACAGGCCAGGGTCTCGCCCGCACCACGCTCATAGACACGAAGCGATATCTCGTCCGCCGATGTCTGTTGGGCAAACCCAGCATTCACGCGGTGAGCAAATCGCGGATGAGACTCGAGCCAGGCGCCTATCGCCGCGACAGGATGCGTCGCGACCTGGTCTACCCACTGCACTGCATGCGGATTGCCCATCGAGACGACTGCAATCCAACAGGGAGGGTGCTCCGGCGGCAGCATCTGCCATTGATCAGCGTCACCCTCGCGACGATTCGTCAGTCCGCGCACATCGAAGCCCACTGAGTCGGGCGACATTTGCGGTAGCCCCATATCTACCGTGACCAGACCATCTGGCTGAATCGTTGGTGTGATCACTCCTGCCTTGGTTCGTACACGAATCGTTGAGGCAGTGGTCAGACCACGATCATGGACAAACCGGGCAAAGCAGCGCGCACCATTTCCGCACTGCTCCACCTCTTCACCATCCGCATTAAAAATGCGATAGACAAAATCAACGTCAGGGCCGTCTGCTGGCTGCACCACCAGCATCTGATCAGCCCCAACACCACGATGGCGGTCGGCAAGATGACGCCATTGCTCTGCCGTCAGATGAATTGGCTCGCGCGTGGCATCAATGACCACAAAGTCATTGCCGGCGCCGTGCATCTTGGTGAACGCAAGTTTCATAACCCGCGATTATCCATAGACCGACGCTACCCCGACAGGCCTAGTCTTAAACCGGCGATGGGTCCAGAGGTACTGCGCTGGCATCTCCAGAATCCTGGCCTCGATAAACCGGTTCATCCGAGCGACGCCGTCTGCAATGGTTTCTTGGCCGTCGTCATCGGGATGCAGCCAGCCCGGGTAGAAACGCGCCTCATAGCCGTTGGCCGTCATCTTCGTCACTAACGGCACGACTGCGGCATTCAGACGGCGCGCCAGACGCACGACGGTGGTCACCGTTGCAGCAGGCTCTCCAAAAAACGGTACAAAAACGGCATCCCGCGCGCCAAAGTCCATGTCCGGGAGAAAGTAAAGTGGCAACCCGCGCTTCAATGCCCTCACCAACGGCGTCATGCCATGTTGTCGTGACACGAGCAAAGGGTCGTTAAATCGACTGCGGCCGCGCCGCGTCCAGTCATCGAGCACTGCATTCGATTGCTGGGAATACATCGATGCAAACTGACGATCAAGTTGTAACCGAACACCCCCCGCATCGAGCCCAAGAAAATGCGGAGCAAGAATAATGACCGGGCGATCCGCAAAGGCTTCCAGGTGCGAGCGATCGAGCAGTTCGACACGGCGACGCAGTCTTCCCTCGGATCCAAACCAGATCTCAAATCGCTCAAGAAACGCTCTGGCGTAACAGACAAAGTGCTGACGCGCGATCTGCTCTCGTTGCGCCTGATGCCACTGGGGAAAACAGATCTTGAGATTGGCCAATGCAATCGCTCGTCGGCTGCCTGCGAGTCGATAGCTCAACTGGCCCAGAAGGGTCGCAACGACGCGCAGCAGCGGTCGAGGCCCAAAGGCCAGCAGCCGGCAGCACCAGAGCCCAAACCAGGTCAACAGTCGGCTCATGACGCCTTGATCTCCTGAGGGTTCGTCGGGGACTGTTGTCCCTTCGGAATCTTGTAGCGGTTATAGGCCCACAGGTACTGTTCGGGTGCCTGTGCGATCTGCGATTCGATCGCGCGATTGAGCGCCTCAGCACAGGCCTGATTGTCCAGATCGTCAGCGACCGTCCACGGCGTCAGCGTTAATCGCCAGCCCTTCTGGGTTCTCACTGCGGGCACCCAGATCATGGCGGCTCCCGTGGACTGGGCCAGCCGTGTGGCCAAGGTCATCGTATAGGCCGGGTGGCCGAAAAAGTTGGCCCAGACGCCATCGCCCTCCGAAGGGACCTGATCGGGCAGCATGCCAATCGCCTCGCCTTTGCGCAGGGCACGAACCAACTGGCGCACCCCAGAGGCGTTTGCAGGCGCTGCCGTAATGAGCCCCGGCATGGGGCGAAGGGCGTCCATCAATCGGCGAAAACTCGCCTGTTTGGCCGGACGATAAAGCACCGTCATCGGAATATGCTGGGCCAGCACCCGGGCCGTCAGCTCAAAGGCGCCGATATGCGGCGTCATGATCATGACGCCTTTACCGCGCTGGATCGCCTCGTGCAGATGATGAAGACCGACCAGGGTCATCTGCTCGCCCACCTTCGGATCGCACCAGATCTTCGGAAGCTCTGCTGCAATCAAGCCAGCATGGCCAATCGCGGCACGAAAGGCTCGCCGAGCCTCGCCGGGCGATAAGCCGAGTCGCCCAGATCGCACCGCCAAATCCCAGTTGGCCCGCATCATCCTTCGATAGCGAGGCGACAGACACCAGATCAGCCAGCCCAACATCCAGCCGAACAACCGGACGAGGCCTAGGGGCAGTCGCGAAGCGAATTTGAAGAGCGCAATCATCTGATCTATAGTTGTCCTATCGCCGATTTAATTCACAACTTGCGGGGCGACGACGCATCAGAAGTGTAGATGTGTTCACCAAATTCCGCTAAAGCGTAGCCTTCATGCAACCCTGATTCCTGCATCACGCGCTCGCTTAGCAGAGCCGCAACTGTGGGTCCTTCACTCAGGAGCTTGCAATGCCGAAAGAATTCTTTTTCACCTCTGAATCCGTGTCAGAGGGCCACCCCGATAAAGTCGCGGACCAGATCTCCGATGCGATCCTTGACGCCATCCTGGCCCAGGATCCCCGCTCCCGGGTCGCTGCAGAGACCCTGTGTAATACCGGACTCGTCGTGCTCGCCGGGGAAATCACGACCACCGCAAACGTCGACTACATTCAGGTCGCTCGCAACACGCTGAAGCGAATTGGATACGACAACACCGAGTTCGGTATTGACTACAAAGGCTGTGCTGTGCTCGTCGCCTACGACAAGCAGAGTCCCGACATTGCACAAGGCGTGGACAAAGCCCACGACAACAATCTCGATCAAGGCGCCGGCGACCAGGGGCTGATGTTTGGCTATGCCTGCGATGAGACGCCTGTGCTGATGCCCGCACCGATCTACTACTCGCATCGTCTCGTAGAACGTCAGTCGATGCTGCGTCGTGATGGACGACTGCCCTGGTTGCGCCCCGATGCAAAGAGCCAGATCACCCTGCGGTATGTTGACGGTCGCCCTGACAGCATCGACACCGTCGTCCTGTCGACCCAGCATGCGCCGGATATTGGACTGGAAGCCCTGCGCGAGGCCGTCATTGAAGAAATCATCAAACCCGTCCTACCCAAAGAACTGATTAAAGGCGAGATCAAATATCTCGTGAACCCCACCGGACGATTCGTGATTGGTGGTCCACAAGGGGACTGCGGACTGACGGGTCGCAAGATCATCGTGGACACTTATGGCGGGGCCGCCCCTCATGGCGGTGGCGCCTTCTCGGGGAAAGATCCTTCGAAGGTCGATCGTTCCGCCGCCTATGCGGGACGCTATGTGGCGAAGAACATTGTCGCGGCAGGTCTTGCGAAAAAAGCCTTGATCCAGGTGAGCTACGCCATCGGCGTGGCACGACCCACCTCCGTCATGGTCACCACCGAGGGCACCGGCGTGGTCTCGGACGAAAAGATTGCCCAGGCCGTTCAAGAAGTCTTTGACCTGCGGCCCAAAGGAATCGTGCAGATGCTCGATCTGTTACGTCCCATTTATGAGAAGTCGGCGGCCTACGGTCACTTTGGTCGAGAGGTCCCCGAGTTCACCTGGGAAAAAACCGACAAAGCCCAGGCCCTTCGAGCCGCCTGCGGACTGTAAATCGTTAAACCGGCGCTCGCCATGAGCGCCGGATTGCTTTACACTTTCGCTCTCTGTTCAAGGAGCGTTGCGAGATCGGGTTCACTCGATCCCAGGCTTGAACAGTGTCTGAACTGAACGGCGCTCGCGAACCCTTTCCACCAACAAAGAGGAGCGCGAGATGAGCGCCGTATTAAAACCCGTGACCGCGAACGGTCAACCCGACTATAAAGTCGCTGATATCAGCCTGGCCGATTGGGGCCGAAAAGAGATCAAGATCGCCGAGACCGAGATGCCTGGTCTGATGGCAATTCGTGAAGAGTATGCTGCGAAGAAGCCCTTAAAAGGCGCGCGCATTACCGGATCGTTGCACATGACGATTCAGACGGCCGTCCTGATTGAAACCCTCGTCGATCTCGGTGCAGAAGTCCGCTGGGCATCCTGCAACATCTTCTCAACGCAGGATCACGCGGCGGCCGCCATCGCTGCCTCGGGCATTGCCGTCTTCGCCTACAAAGGCGAGACACTTGATGAGTACTGGGACTACACCCACAAGATTTTTGAATGGTCTGATGGCCAGCCCTCCAACATGATTTTGGATGACGGCGGCGACGCGACGCTGCTGCTGCACCTCGGCACCGATGCGGCAAAAGATCCATCGCTTCTGTCGAACCCCAAGAGCGAAGAAGAGATTTGTCTGTTTAATGCGATCAAAAAACAGCTCGTAAAAGATCCTGGCTTTTATGAGCGCAACCTGCGCGCAGTGATCGGTGTGACCGAAGAGACAACAACCGGTGTCCATCGTCTCAAGGAGATGTCGGCAAAGGGCACGCTCGCCTTCCGTGCGATCAATGTCAATGACTCGGTCACCAAGAGCAAGTTTGACAATCTGTATGGCTGCCGTGAGTCCTTGGTCGATGCGATCAAGCGCGCGACCGATGTCATGATCGCTGGCAAAGTAGCGGTCGTTGCTGGCTACGGTGACGTGGGTAAGGGTTCTGCGCAGGCGCTGCGGGCGCTATCGGCACAGGTCTGGATCACAGAAGTAGATCCCATCTGCGCACTGCAGGCCGCGATGGAAGGCTATCGCGTCGTCACCATGGACTACGCAGCAGACAAAGCCGATATCTTTGTGACCGCGACCGGTAACAAGAATGTCATCGATTACAGCCACATGGCCAAGATGAAAGACCAGGCTATTGTCTGCAACATTGGACACTTTGATAACGAGATCGATGTCGCATCGCTCTCCAAGTGTGGCTGGGAAGAGATCAAACCCCAGGTCGATCATGTGATCTTCCCGGACGGCAAGCGCATCATCCTGCTGGCCAAGGGCCGTCTGGTGAACCTGGGCTGCGGCACAGGGCACCCCAGCTATGTGATGAGCTCGTCTTTCGCAAATCAGGTCATCGCACAGATTGAGCTCTACAGCCACAAAGACTTCTATGAGAGCGGCAAGGTCTACGTACTGCCCAAGCACCTCGATGAGAAAGTGGCACGCCTACAGCTGAAGAAACTCGGTGCACAGCTGACCGAACTCAGCGATGAGCAGGCCCGCTATATCGGCGTTCCGGTAGAAGGCCCTTACAAGCCTGATGCCTATCGCTACTAGGCCAGGCATTGATGCGCGATCAAGCACCCCGTCACCACGGGGTCAGCCTTAGTCTTGAGTTCTTTCCGCCCAAGACACCCGAGGCCTCGGACAAGCTTCGAGCCACTGCAGAGCAGCTCTCTGCGGTGGCACCGGACTATGTCTCGGTGACCTATGGTGCCGGGGGTTCTACGCGAGAAGGCTCTCTCGACACCGTGCGACAGATGCTGCCCATCTTTCAACGTGTCGCGCCGCACCTGTCTTGTATTGGGGCGACCGCTGCACAGCTGCATGAACTCATCGCGCTCTACCAAGAGATGGGGATCGATCGCATCGTTGCGCTTCGAGGTGATCTTCCGTCGGGCTACGGACAGGGGGGCGAGTTTCAATTTGCCCAGGACCTCGTTCGCTTTATTCGAACGCATTACGGCGCTGCATTCGATATCGAAGTCGCCGCCTACCCCGAGGTCCATCCCCAGGCACGCAGCGCGCAGGATGATCTGCGTTTCTTTGCAGAGAAGGTCGCCGCAGGGGCAACGGGTGCGATCACGCAGTACTTCTTTAATTCAGATGCCTACTTCCGATTTCTGGAAGATGTGGAACGCTTAGGGGTAGCGGTGCCGGTCACGCCCGGCATCATGCCGATTACCAACTACACGCTGTTGGCGAGATTCTCCGATGCCTGCGGCGCTGAGATTCCACGCTGGATTCGTTCGCGCCTAGCAGGCTATGGCGATGACACGGCGTCGATCGTGGCCTTTGGCCAAGAGGTCGTCACTGACCTTTGTGATCAACTCATTGCCGGCGGCGCACCGGGGCTGCACTTCTACACAATGAATCGTGCCGAACCAACGCTGGCAATTCTGCGCAATCTCGAACTTATTGATTAAACAGCGTGATGCCGCTCTCAGTGACGCAGGCATCCAGACGCATATCGTGGGGCTCCGCAAACGACTGCGTCTGCCGTGCGTGATCAAAACACACACCAATCAGCCGCGGCCGTGGTGACGGCGTCACGGCAATGGTCCGGTCATAAAATCCTTTTCCAGCGCCGAGTCGACCGCCCGAAGGGTCGACACCAACGCACGGCACGATCCAGGTGTCGCAGACAAGCGTCTGTGAATCTGCTGGCGCGCGCAGCCCCATGGCATCCTGAATTAACGGTGCGCCCGGCGTCCACGCCTGCATGACGAGCGGTGCATCTCTCGCCACCACCACCGGCAGCGCAAGCGCAATGCCCCGCGCGTGCCAAGCCCGCCAGGTCGCCATCAGATCAGGTTCTCCTCGCCAGGGAAGGAACACGGCAACATGAGACCATCCCTGGAGCACCGCCTGTTGTGACAGCACGTCCGCAATCCGCTTTTCGGCAGCAAGCCGCGACTCACCTGTCAGACGCTCTCGCTGCTCTAACAGCAGGCGTCGGAGGGGATCTTTCTGTGGCGATAGGAATCTGATCATTTCAGAGTTAAATTTACTCCCTGTGTCGACATTCAAACAGCCCATTTCCGCTAGGGGAACCCCTCTGTCTCGCCTGCGACTGATGCTTGCATCGGCCCTCGTGTTGATTGGCGTTCCTGTGGGTCCGCTCTTGGCCTCGACAGACCCCTCTCCGAAAGACAAGGCATCGGCAGAACTCGTTATCAAAGCGAAAGAGGCCTTCCTAAAGGGTCGGCTGCCTGAGTTAGAGCGACTCACCGCCAAGAGCCAGGGCACACTGCTGGCCGCCTGGCCAGACTACTGGCGATTAAAGATCCTGCTGGGCACACCGAGCGTGGATGCTGCCGACATGCGGCGCCAGGTCCAAGGATTTCTAAGTCGTCATGGCCAGCATCCCTTGGCTGAAAATGCACAGCGAGACTGGGTCCATGCACTGGTGGTCAAAAATCTCTGGGACGATGCTGAACGCGCCCTAAAGACAATTCCCGATGCGCTCGTGAGTCCGGGTCTCATGTGCGCCCGAGGACGGCTTGGCATGTTGAATTCGGATAACCGCGAACAGCTCCAACAGATGCTGATCGCATTACCCATGGGCCAAGAAACCAGTGATGCCTGCATCGGACTTGTTGAACATTTGGTCAAGCAAGGCCAGGTCTCGGTGGGCTATCTTCGGCAACGGGTGCGATGGGCCGCGCAAATCGGCAGCGATAGCAGCCACCAAGACCTCATCGATATTCTGAAATCCCACCGTCTGCCGATGGAAACGGGGGGGCGCGGTCTTGACCCGCTCAAGAGTGAGAGCCTACTCGGCAGCATCCTCAAAACCTCGCGGGTCGACAGTCAAGCCTCTTTCAGCAGCCTGCAACGCCATCGCAAAGACCTCAATGAAGAGCAGCTTGACTACGCACGCTTCGCCGTTGGGGCTGCCCTTTGGCGACGTAGTCACCCCGACGCCTGGTCCCTGATGCAAGAAGGTTGGGCGAGTCTGACACAACAGCCCGATGAGATTCTGCAGATTGCTGCGCGCGAGGCAATTCGTCGATCGGCCTGGACGCCGCTGTCACAAGTGATTGCTGCCATGCGCCCTGTCACCCGCGCCGAACCAACATGGCAGTACTGGCAGGCGATTGTGTTTCGTGAGCAGCGCGCCCCTGAAAAAGCGGATCCATTGCTTCGCGGACTTCGAGAAGGGTTTGGGTTCTATGGTGTCTTAGCCCGTGAACTGATGGGTGAAGCCACCGTCATTCCCACTAGCGCACCCATTCGATTGTCTGACGCGGATCGGAGCCGACTTGATCGTGATCCAGGAATGCGGAGAAGTTACGCCCTTGTGCGCGCTGGCCTACGCGGCGAAGCCGTCGCGGAGTGGTCGGCTGCCATGCGCGGCCGCACCGATGCTGAGTTGCTTCAGGCCGCACTCCACGCGAAGCAGGCAGGCTTTTATGATCGAATGATTGCTGCCGCAGATCGAACGCGTGAATCACACGATTTCACGCTCCGCTTCCCAACGCCTTTCAAAGACAAGGTGCTCCCGGCTGCAAAAGAGCGGGCCCTGGATCCCTGGTGGGTGCTGGGGCTGATCCGCCAGGAGTCTCGGTTTATTCCGGATATCAAGTCGTCTGTGGGCGCCTCGGGACTCATGCAGATCATGCCGGCCACCGGAAAAATGTTGGCCAAGAATGTCGGGCTAAAACCGGGCGCTGTTCGGCTGACTGACGTCGATACCAATGTTCGGCTGGGTACCACCTACATGCGGCAGCTCCACGACCGATTTGGAGGCTCCGCACTCCTTGCTTCTGCCGCCTACAACGCCGGACCGTCACGGGCGGTCTCTTGGCGGGCTGCGCTACCGCGACGGATCGACGGGGCCGCCTTTGCCGAATCAATTCCATTCCCAGAAACGCGTGACTATGTAAAGCATGTCTTAACCAATGCGGTTCTGTATCACGCAGTTCATAATGGCGGTAAAGCGCCCTCGCTCAAACAGCTACTGGGCGATGTGATGCCTGGCGAGCCGTCGTAATCGTCAACCTCTGGAGTCTGATTTATGTCGTTACTGCATGCGGATGTTGTGCTCATCGGAGGCACGGGGTTTATTGGTCAGGCCGTCGCCTCGGTACTGATCTCGAGGGGGAAGTCCGTTCGGGTGATTACTCGCAAGCGGGCGCAGGCCCGTGACCTATGGCTCTTACCCAAGATTGAGATCATTGAGGCAAACCCCCATGACGAAGCCGAGCTCTACGCCGCGCTCGAAAATGCGGATGCTGTCGTGAACCTCGTGGGCGTGCTCCATAGCAAAACGGGTAAGCCATGGGGACCCGAATTTGATGTGGCCCATGTGAAGCTCCCGGCACGCATTGCACGCTGTATGAACCGACGAAAGATACGCCGACTAGTTCACGTGAGTGCCCTTGGCGCTGCAGATCATGCCCCCTCGATGTATCTTCGATCCAAGGCCGCCGGAGAAGCAGCACTGCGCGCCAACCAAAATATCGATGTCACGATCCTGCGTCCATCCGTCGTTTTCGGTGCAGATGATAAGTTTCTGAATCTCTTTGCAAGGCTGCAGCGTTTCGCCCCTGTGATCCCTCTGGCAACACCGCACGCTCGGTTCCAGCCCATCGACGTTCGTGACTTAGCCAATGCGATTGCCAACTGCCTCGATAACCCCGTCACCATCGGCAAGCACTATGAGTGTGTGGGTCCCGAGGTGCTCACCTTGTACGAGCTAGTGCACTGGGCTGGGGTCTATGCAGGCTGCCCGCGACCAATCATTCCACTTCCAGACAGTGCCGCCTGGCTCCAGGCCTTTGTCATGGAGAACCTTCCCGGTCAGCCTCTGTTGTCGCGTGACAATCTTGCTTCTGCAAGTGTCCCGAATGTCGGCAGTGCACCGATGTCACCGGATCTTGGTATTGAGCGACCCTTGTCACTCCATGCCTCTGCGCCGACCTATCTGGGCAACGCATCGCCTCGCGGACGGCTGCCCGAGCGCCGTGCCAAAACCTAATCTGACACCGGCGCAGCTCTCGGCCCTTGCGGCACTCACGCCGCCATCGGACCCGATTCGACAACGACTTCCTCGTTCTATCGACATCTACTGCGTCGGTGGCGCGGTACGCGATACGCTGCTGGGTCAGTCATGTGTTGATCGTGACTATGTTGTCGTTGGCGCACGTCCACAGGATATGGTGGATGCTGGCTTTACCCCGGTGGGAAATGACTTCCCTGTCTTCCTTCATCCGATCGATCACAATGAGTACGCGCTGGCTAGAACGGAACGAAAGCAGGGCACCGGCTACAAAGGGTTTGTTTTTTCTGCGGCCACCAGCGTGACCTTGAACGAGGATCTTGCGCGTCGTGATCTGACGATCAACGCCATGGCTGCCGACCCGCAAGGCAACCTGATCGATCCCTGCAATGGCCTGGCTGATCTCCAATCGCGAACGCTCCGCCATATCGGGCCTGCTTTTTCAGAAGACCCTGTTCGACTGCTTCGACTCGCCCGCTTTGCAGCGCGGTGGCCTGACTTCTCGATTGCCCCCGAAACAATTGCCTTGTGTCGTGCCATCGTTGATGCCGGCGAGACCCAGGCATTGGTACCTGAACGTGTCTGGCAGGAACTGAGCAAGGCGCTGATGGAAGCGCGCCCCTCGCGATGTCTTGAGCTTTTGCAAACGGTAGGGGCCTGGAAAGACCTCGCCCAGGATGCACCATCCGTATCCGCAGACACACTTCATCGACTTGATGCGATGGCCGCAACAGCCTGCGATCTCTCCCAACGCTATGCCATCTTGATCGATAACATGGGTCATCCCCTCGGAGACCCAGCAGTCTTTAAGGCTCCGAAGGCCTGTCAAGAACTTGCCCAGTTAGTCATTCGGCAGTCCGCCGACGCGAAAGCGATCGACGCACTTCTCCAAGATACGTCAGATCCTGAGAGGGCGACCCATCTGCTCAAATGGCTAACCCAAGGGGATGCACTTCGAAAGCCCGATCGGTTCCTATTGCTCCTTGGCTGCCTCGATATCAAAGGACTACTCACCCGCCATGCGCATGACCAACTTGTTCAGGTATTGACCTATCTTCAGTCCAGCGAGGTCACGATGGCAGTCGCACAAGCGGCGACTCAGGCAGAGGCGACTCGAGAACCGATTGAGCAGGTCGTCTTCAAGACACGGGCCTCAATGCTGGCAGACCATCCCCTGTTTCGCGATCGCCCAACACCAACGCACTGATTGCTACGCCCAGAGACTCTCGCGACGATCGCCACCGGCAAAACCACAGGCCGTTAGTTGTTCTACCGCTGCATCCGGGAGCCCCTTGGTCAACAGCAGACACTTAAATACCTCGCCCATTTCAGACTCCATCACAAGGGTCTGAAACGACTGAAGCGCGCGAATGCGCGCCATCGGATCAGTCATGGCATCGATCATGGTCTGGGCATGATCCATCAGTCCACTCTCTAAGATAAACCGCGACTGGGTGACAAACCCAGAGACCGCGAACCCTGCATCCTGCGCGGCCTGCGCCACGTGGCTGAAATTCACATGCGCCGTAAGGTCCTGTCGCCCGAGTCGATCCAGCAATGCCTGAGGATGATCAAACCGCTGGTGCTGATAATGCGCCGCAAGAGACCCCTGAGACCGGCCAGGATGATCAAGCTCTGGCTGCGCAGCCCCATAGTCAATTAACAGCACAGCCCCAGAAGTCATGCTGTCGGCAAGTGCACGAATCCACGGCGCGGTCCACGGACACCACTCACCGCGATAGCCCACCGGCCAAGGCCACCCACGGGCAGCCGCCGCCTGACTGCGTGTCAATACTGCCTGGCGCATCGGGTCGGTCGCCGGTCGGCTCTGCCAGCAGAACGGCGAATCAGCATCGGCGCCGGGTCCCAGAGCAATGCCCCACTCTAGGACTTTGTCATCTCCCGCCCACTCGAAACACTTCACAGGCATCGCGTCTAGGACTTCATTGGCAATCACAAGCCCTGCAAAGCCCGACACTAACTGGTCACGCCAGACAATCGTGCCAAGCCCTTCAGTCGTCTTCGCCTGAAGCTGCCGGAGCCCGGCACTGACCTCGATGAGCTCCATCGAGAATTCTCCCCGCGCCAGCAGCGCTGCCGCGAGGTCCCCGCGACCCGCACCAAATTCGCGAATGCACTGTCGCCCCGACGCGGATGGCGACACATAGGACCAGAGCGGCGTCGCCCAGCGCACGATGGCCTCGGCAAGCCAGGGTCCCAGCATCGGTGCGGTGACAAAGTCCCCGCGTCCGCTGTGGGGTTCTTGCGCCAGGGCGAAGGGCTGACCGCCCCCGGTGTAGTAGCCAAGTCCCGGGCTGTAGAGCGCCATCTGCATCAGGTCATCCGCCCCAATCCAGCCGTCTGACGCTCGGATGCGCTGGGCAATCAGTTCCAATAGTGTCTGCATGAGGGTCCAGGGTATCAAAGCTACACTTCGGGTATGCAACTATCCGCTTCTGAATCGCACCCCACTGCCCGTGCCTGCCTGGTCACTGGTGCCGCAACACGACTCGGTCGTGTGATTGCATTGGCCTTGGCGACCGCGGGATGGGATATTGCTGTTCATTATCGGTCTTCGAAACAAGAGGCTTTGGACACCGTCAACGCCATTCGCAGTCTGGGTCGACAGGCGGATGCGTTTGCCGCTGACTTAAGTGATGCCCAGACGATTGCGCCATTGTTTGACGCCGTGTGCTCCCGCTTTCCTAGACTGTCCGCGATCGTGAACAACGCCTCACGCTTTGCGTTTGATCGGCCCGAGGCCACGAGTGCTGCCAGCATTCACGATCACATGGCCGCCAATCTCATCGCACCGACATTGCTCAGTCAGATGCTCTACGCCCACCTAAAACCAGCCCATCCGCCTGGCCAAGACCCGATGGGAGTTGTCATTCACCTCCTCGATCAGAAGCTGGCCAACCCAAATCCCGATTTTTTTGCTTATACGCTATCGAAGTCTGCGCTGCTCGAGGCCACCCGACTGTCTGCAATGGCCTATGCCCCCATCCTTCGCGTGGTTGGAGTTGCGCCCGGCATTACGCTTGCATCGGGCGATCAGACTGCAGAGGAATTTCACAAGACCCACCAGATGACACCACTGGGCGCGTCAAGCCGACCGGAGGAGGTTGCCGACGCCGTGGTATGGGCCGCCCAGGCACGTGCCGTGACTGGCACGATGCTGCTCGTTGATGGCGGCCAGCACCTGATGGCCCAATCCCGTGATGTCATGATGATGATCCGATCATGAACCTTCTCGACCCCCGCCTTGCCGACTGCCGACGGATCTTTCTTAATGACTTCTCGATTGAAGCATCAATCGGCTTTCATGACTTTGAGAAACAAGCGCGTCAACGCATCTTGATCAGTGTGGATCTATTTGTCCCAATTGCCCAGAGCACCTCGTCCCGGGATGAGGTTGATGATGTTCTGGACTATGACTTCATTCGACAGCAGGTCGCGCGAATTGCCCAGTCTCGCCATTTCAATCTGCAAGAGACGCTGATTGATGAGATTGCAGCCTTATGTCTTTCACAGCCTCTCGTGCGCGCCGTTCGCGTCGAGAGTCAGAAACCCGATGTCTATCCCGACTGTAAAACCGTCGGCATCGAAATCTTTCGTTGGGCGGGTGCAAGATCATGAATGCACACGACAAGATTGCCTTTGAAACGAATAAGTTATCGAAGCGACTGCACCGATTGACAGGACAGGCCATCATCGACTTCAACATGATTGAAGCGGGTGACCGTGTCATGGTCTGCATGTCGGGAGGCAAAGATAGCTACGGACTGCTCGATCTACTTTTAAGCCTGCGCCGTCGCGCCCCCATCGATTTTGAACTGATCGCGGTCAATCTCGATCAAGGGCATCCAGGGTTTCCAAAGGACACCCTGCCCAATTACCTCAAGGCGCAGGGCGTACGTTTTCACATCGAAGATCAGGACACCTATTCGATCGTCAAGCGAGTGATCCCCGAGGGAAAGACCATGTGCTCTCTCTGCTCCCGGCTTCGTCGTGGCGTGCTCTATCGCGTTGCCTCCGAACTTGGCGCCACCAAGATTGCGCTTGGGCATCATCGCGATGACATTCTCCAGACAATGTTTTTAAACCTATTTTTCGGCGGCAAACTCAAGGCCATGCCGCCGAAGCTCGTCTCGGACGATGGTCGGCATATCGTGATTCGTCCGTTGGCTTATTGCGAAGAAAAAGATCTGGCGCGCTGGGCTGAGATTCGTGAATTTCCAATCATCCCGTGTGATCTCTGTGGCTCGCAGGAAAACCTTCAGCGTCAGCAGGTCAAACAGATGCTCAACGACTGGGAGAGGCGGTTTCCGGGTCGCGTAGAGTCCATGTTTCAGGCACTGACGAACGTGGCGCCATCGCACCTTTTAGATCGGTCACTGTTTAACTTCCGAGACCTGCGACCCGACCAGACGCCCAATCCCGAAGGAGACAAGGCCTTCGATCCTTTTGAGTTTGGACGCGAAGAAGCGCACACTCTCGTCTTTCAGCCTTCGCCTCCAGTACGCCAGTAGTCTGTCTATGCGATCGTTTTTTCGGCTACTCACTATTATTCGTGTCGTGCTTCGATTTCGACTCGATCAGCTCGCCTTCAATGGTGCTGCAAAGACTTTTGATTCCGCACTCCTGAATGGACTGATTGCCGTATCCCGATTCGGCCGCCGTGCGACCGCACCGCGCGGCGCGCGCATCCGAATGGCCCTTGAGCAGCTTGGGCCCATCTTTGTGAAATTTGGGCAGGTCTTGTCTACCCGGCGTGACCTGTTGCCAGAAGATATTGCCGACGAGCTCGCCAAGTTACAGGACCAGGTGCCCCCATTTGATTCTGCCCAGGCGATTGCCACCATTGAACGCTCGCTGGGTCAGCCGATCGACGCCATTTTTTCTGAATTTGAAGTCATGCCGACGGCCAGCGCCTCCATTGCCCAGGTGCATATGGGACGACTACGCGATGGGCGCGAGGTCGCCGTCAAAGTGCTTCGACCCGGCATGCTGGAGATCATTGAACAGGATCTTGGTCTACTGAAACTCATTGCACGATTTGTCGCACGGTTCTCAACAGATGGCAGGCGACTGAAGCCGGTCGAGAACGTTGAAGAATTTGATGGCTATCTCCACGATGAGCTCGACCTCATTCGTGAAGCCTCTAATGCGAGCCAGCTACGCCGCAACTTTGCAGACTCTGCGTTGTTGCAGATCCCCGAAATGATCTGGGACTACTGCCGCCAGGACGTCCTGGTGATGGAGCGTATCTATGGCATTCCCATCAATCGATTTGAGCGCCTCACCGCAGAAGGCATCTCGCTGAAACAACTGGCGACCGAAGGGGTTGAAATTTTCTTCACTCAGGTCTTTCGTGATGGGTTTTTTCATGCCGACATGCATCCAGGCAACATCCTGGTCGCGGATCGAGGGCCCCATTTTGGGCACTACATCGCCCTGGATTTCGGAATCGTCGGCACCTTGTCAGACTTCGATAAAAACTATCTCGCCCACAATTTCCTCGCCTTCTTCCGACGGGACTACCGACGCGTCGCCGAACTGCATGTCGAATCCGGCTGGGTACCTGCCGATACCCGTGTCGATGCACTAGAGTCGGCGATTCGTGGCGTTTGTGAGCCGTATTTCGACCGGCCGCTAAAAGAGATCTCCCTCGGTCAGGTCCTGGTTCGCCTGTTCCAGGCCTCCCGTCGATTCAACGTCGAGATTCAGCCGCAGCTGACGCTGCTGCAGAAGACGCTCCTGAATGTGGAGGGCCTTGGCCGTCAGCTCGACCCGGATCTTGACCTGTGGAAGACCGCGAAGCCGTTCCTGGAGCGATGGATGCGGGACCAGATTGGCTTTTCCGCTTTGCGACGCGGACTCATGAAAGAGTCCGAGCAGTGGGCACAGACCCTGCCGCAGCTCCCAAGACTGGTGCATCAGGCCCTGCTGAAGGCCAGCCGAGACCCCAGCCAGCCACTTGAGCAGAAGATCGCAGCGCTCGAGCAGGCGCAGCGACAGACCCGCCGACTGCAATGGCTGAACCTGACCCTATTAGTGGTGCTAACCCTTCTGCTTGGACTAATCCTGGCCCAGCCCTGGCTCCTATAATCGGGGCTGTTTTTTCCCTTTCATCTTTATAAGGTCTTTCGAGATGCTGCTTTGGCTTGTGCTCGCCTATCTTGTCGCGTCAATCGCGATCGGTCTTTACGGTGCTACCAAGGTTCACAACGCAAAGGACTACATCACTGCCGGTCGTAACCTGCCGTTGGTGATGGTGCTGGCCATGGTCTTTGCGACCTGGTTCGGTGCAGAGACCGTTCTTGGTATCTCCGCAACGTTTCTGGAACAAGGCTTTCGAGGCCTGATTTCTGACCCACTAGGCGCCTCCCTGTGCCTCGTGCTCTTTGGTCTGATCTTTGCACGGCCACTGTATCGGATGAACCTGATCACGCTTGGTGACTATTTCCGCGTGCGCTATAACCGTCAGACGGAACTCCTCTTATCCATCTGCATCATCGTCTCTTATCTCGGATGGGTCGCCGCACAGATTACGGCGCTGGGACTTGTCTTTAATGTGCTCTCCGAAGGTCTTATCAGTAACAACCAAGGCATGTTGATCGGTGCAGGGGTGGTCTTGGTCTACACCATCTTTGGCGGCATGTGGTCGGTGGCACTGACGACATTTGTGCAGATGATTGTCATTGTGATTGGTCTGCTGCTGGTCACGAGCAACGCCGCAGATCAGGCGGGGGGCGTTGCCCATGTCATCGCGAAGGCCTCTGCAGAGGGCAAGTTTGAATTTCTGCCGACGCTCGATCTCATTGATATGCTGGGCTGGATTGCCGCACTGGTCACCATGGCCCTGGGATCTATTCCGCAGCAGGATGTCTTCCAGCGCGTGAACTCATCCAAAAACGAGACGGTTGCCGTCTGGGGCACCACGCTCGGCGGGATTTCTTATTTCTTTTTTGCAGCAGTACCGTTATTTCTCGCCTACACCGCCAATATCATCGACCCTGAGATGGTGAAGCGACTCCTCGTCGAAGACTCCCAGCTGATTCTGCCGACGCTCATCCTGAACCATATGCCGTTCGTCATGCAGGTCGTCTTCTTCGGCGCATTGATCTCCGTGATCATGAGCACCGCATCGGGAACACTGCTTGCGCCATCTGTCACGTTTACTGAAAACGTGCTGAAGGGATTTGTGCCTCGAATGACCGACGGTCAGTTTCTCTGGGCCACGCGGATCACCGTGCTGATCTTCACGACCATCGTGACCTATTACGCGATCGCCACAGATTCCAGCATCCACACGATGGTGGAGCATGCCTATCGCATTACATTGGCGGGCGCCTTTGTGCCGCTGGCCGCTGGACTATTCTGGAAGCGAGCGAGTAACCTTGGCGCAGGCCTTGCGATTGCCATGGGATTGTCTACCTGGATTGTCTTAGAGATCACCGGTTTTGAAGGGCCGGGAGAGCCTCAGCTCATTGGTCTTTTCGCAAGCGCGCTCGGCATGGTGATCGGATCGTTCCTCTCACCAAACCAACGCCATGGTCATGGCGGTGAAGCCCGCCATATCTAAGCCAACGCGATGAATATCGTCATTCTTGCAGCAGGCAAAGGCAGTCGGATGCGATCCGAACTGCCGAAAGTACTCCACCCGGTTGCAGGTGTGCCGATGCTAGGTCATGTCTTCCAGACCGCCATGACGCTTTCACCGACGCGACTGATCCTTGTCGTTGGTCACGGCGCCGATCAGGTGCGTCAATGGGTGCTGACGACGACTTCCAAAAAGACTGATTCCCGCGTGCAAGATCGGTGCCCGATCGACTGGGCCGTTCAAGATCCGCCACAGGGCACCGGTCATGCTGTTCAACAGGCCATTCCTTTTTTAGAACCCGATGTTCCCACGTTGATTCTCTATGGGGATGTGCCCCTGATCACCAGCGAGACGCTATCGCGACTAAAAGCCGAAGCCCTTCGTCATCAAGGCATGGCAGTCCTCACCGCAAGACTTTCGGATCCATTCGGCTATGGACGAATCGTTCGAAATGCAGCCGATGAGATCGTCGCTGTTATCGAAGAAAAGGACGCCACGCCGGAAATTCGGACCATTCAAGAGATCAATACCGGATTTCTGATCGCTCCAACCGTGCCCCTCATTCGTTGGCTCGGGCAGCTCACGAATCAGAACAGCCAACACGAGTTTTATCTCACGGATATTATTGCCATGGCCTCGAAAGACAAACATCCCATCGGTAGTGTCATGCCAACATCAGAAGACGAGATTCTGGGGGTAAACAGCCAGCCGCAGCGCGCTGACATTGAGCGTCGTGTTCAACGTCAACGCGCCCAGGCGCTCATGGATCAGGGGGTTCGTCTCATGGACCCCGAGCGGATTGACATCCGGGGAACGCTGCGATGCGAATCGGATGTCTCCATCGATGTGGGCTGCATCTTCGAGGGCGAGGTCACCATTGGCCGCGGCACGTCCATTGGCCCTTACTGTGTCATACGCAATACCCAGATTGATAGCGAGGCTCAGATCGAGGCCTTCAGTACGATTGATCAGGCCATCATCGGCCCCAAGGCAGTGGTCGGGCCGTACGCTCGGATTCGTCCGGGATCTCAACTGGGCGAAGGGGCCCATGTGGGCAATTTTGTCGAAATCAAAAATACCGAACTCGGCCCTCGATCAAAGGCGAATCATTTGTCGTATCTCGGCGATGCCACTGTCGGTGCACGGGTGAATATCGGCGCAGGCACGATCACCTGTAACTACGACGGTGCAGAGAAACACCGCACCGTGATTGAGGATGACGCCTTTATTGGCTCAGACACGCAACTCGTTGCACCGGTGACCGTGGGCAAGGGTGCCACCCTCGGCGCCGGAACAACTCTGACCCAAGATGCGCCCGCGCAGACGTTGACATTGTCAAGAAGCCCGCAGGTGTCGTTGAAGACTTACCAACGCCCCCACAAGAAGGCGCACTGAGATGTGTGGCATTGTCGGCGCTGTCGCCGCCCAGCAAAATCCGCGGAATATTGTCCCCGTCCTGATTGAAGGCCTGAAAAAGCTCGAGTATCGAGGCTATGACTCTGCTGGTCTTGCCATTGCGCAGACGACCGGTATTGAACGGGTCCGAGCCGTCGGCCGTGTCGCTGAACTCGAAGCGCAGTCACAGACACTCACGGCTCGGGTCGGTATTGCCCACACGCGCTGGGCTACCCACGGGGGCGTCACCACCGACAACGCACACCCGCACCTGTCCGAGCGAGATGGCCTCGCAGTCTGTGTTGTCCACAACGGGATTATCGAGAACCATGAGCCACTGCGGCAGATGCTCCAGGCGAAAGGCTATGTCTTTGTCTCTGAGACCGACACCGAAGTCATCGCCCATCTTATTCATCACTTTCGCCAGGCATCGCCCTCACTTCAAAAAGCGGTCGCGGCAGCCCGTGCTGAGCTATCGGGGGCCTATGCGATTGCCGTCATCTGTAACCAAGATCCGGGCCTGATCATTGGGGCGCGTCAGGGAGCGCCGCTCTTGATCGGTCTTGGTGATCCATCACACAAGGCCTTGGGCGGAGAAAATTTTCTTGCGTCTGATACGTCTGCACTGCTTCAGGTCACGCGCGAGATCATTTATCTCGAAGACGGAGATCTCGTCTGTCTTACACCCGATCAAGTCTCCATTGTCGATCGTGCTAATCAGCCAGTAGACCGGCCGGCGACCAAGAGCTCTCTATCACTCGATGCCATCGAGCTTGGGCCTTATGCCCACTTCATGCAAAAAGAGATCTTCGAGCAGCCCGGTGCCGTTGCCGCAACGCTCGAAGAGGTGATGGGCGCCTCCGCGCTATCGCCCGCACTATTTGGACATGAGGCAGCACCAGTGCTTCAGACGACACAACAGATTCTGATCCTGGCCTGCGGCACCAGCTATCACGCAGGGTTAGTCGCCAAGTACTGGCTCGAATCGATCGCCAAGATTCCTGTGTCAGTCGAGATCGCCAGCGAGTATCGTTATCGCGAGAGTGTGGCCCTGCCCCACACGCTCGTCATCACCATTTCCCAGTCGGGCGAGACCGCCGATACGCTGGCCAGTCTTCAGCACGCGATCTCACTCGGCCTATCGGACAGCCTCGCAATCTGTAATGTGCCTGAGTCGTCGTTGATTCGTGCCTCAACACTCCGTTTTCTTACCCGGGCCGGCCCGGAAATCGGTGTTGCCTCTACCAAAGCCTTCACCACGCAGCTCGCCACACTCTTCTTGTTCACCCTGGTCATGGCAAAGACAAAAGGGCGCTTGACGTCAGAGATGGAGCAGGCTGCATTGGGTCAGCTACGACATTTGCCGAACGCCATGGTGCAGATTCTCGCGGCAGAGCTGGAGTTCAAGCGCTGGGCAGAGGCGTTTGTTCAAAAAGATCACGCCTTGTTCCTTGGTCGCGGCATTCACTACCCCATCGCGATGGAAGGCGCGCTCAAGCTCAAGGAGATCTCCTACATTCACGCGGAAGCTTATGCGGCGGGAGAGCTCAAACATGGGCCATTAGCGCTCGTCGATGCAGAGATGCCCGTGATCGCAATCGCCCCCAATGACCAGCTCGTAGAAAAACTAAAGAGCAACCTACAAGAAGTCCGCGCACGCGGAGGAGCGCTGTATATCGTCGCTGACAGTGGATCTGGAATTACTGCTTCGGAAGGCGTGGAAGTCATCACCCTTGGCGACCATGCGGGCCAGGTTTCCCCCATCCTTCATGTACTGCCGTTACAACTGCTGGCGTATCATGTGGCTTTAGCGCGCGGAAACGATGTCGATAAGCCACGGAACCTCGCGAAAAGTGTAACTGTTGAGTAATCCCCCTACGCAGGGGCTTTCAGGGAAGGAAACTACCATGCGAATTGGAATCGCCATTGATGGATCAGAAAACTCTCTTCGTGCGCTAAGAGAAGCCATCCGACTTGGCAAGATGATGAAAGAACCCGCATCACTTGTGCTCATCAATGTCCATCTCTCGGCACTGATCTCCCCCGTTGCCCGTGGCATTGATCGCAAACAGATCGAAAGTTACATGGATCAGATCGCAGAAGAAGAGCTTGCCGATGCAAAGGCGATCGTCGCTGAAGCGGGGCTATCTGCCGCGATCGTCAAAGGCCATGGGGAAGTCGCCCCGACCATTCTCGAGACCATCAAGAATGAAAAAATTGAACTGCTCGTTCTTGGCGGCAAAGGCCGCAGTTCCGTCACGGATCTTCTACTCGGTTCTGTCACGACCAAACTGATTAGTCTGAGTCCGATTCCCGTGATCGTGGTGAAGTAACCGCCGTCGCGGGGCCTGGTCCCGCGAGTCTTTTGCGAATTCCCACCAGCATCACCAGCCCAGGAATCGCTGCTGCAGTCGAAAACAGAAAGAATGTCGGCCAGCCCCAGTCGGTAGCAGTCACCCCAGCGACCGGGCCGACCAGCACGCGTCCAATCGAAGCGAGCGCTGAGAGCAGCGCAAACTGTGTGGCCGTAAACCGGATATCACAGAGCGTCATCAATAACGCGACAAAGGCTGCAGTCCCCATTCCGCCAGCGAGATTTTCTAGCAGCACAACGGCGGTCATTCCGGCAAGACTGGGTGGAAATGCCGCAAGCCACCAGAACCCTAGGTTCGTGATCGCCTGAAGAATTCCGAAGATTAATAAGGCCGTCCACAGCGAGATCCTGGACATCAGGAGCCCCCCTGCAAGGCCTCCGATCAGCGTGGCGACCAGACCCACCCCTTTATTCACCGCACCCACTTCAGCAGGGCTAAACCCTGCGCCACGAATCAGGAAGGCCGTCGACAGACTTCCTGCAAAGGCATCTCCCAGCTTATAAAGAATGATGGTGATCAGAATCAGGATCGCCCCGTCACGACTAAAAAATTCTTTAAAGGGCTCCACCGTCGCTTCAATGAGCGATCGCGGTGGGCTTGCCTGCGAAGGCTCTGGTGAAAACGCCGCGACCACCGCAAGCACCAGGCAGAACAGGGCCATGAGTGCATAGACCCCGGCAAAACCAAGATAGAGATCTGCCAGCATCAGTGCGAGTCCACCCGAGGTCAGCATCGCCAGTCGATAGCCCACCACCGACCACGCGGCACCTAGGCCGCGCTGCTCTGGGGTGAGGGACTCTGCACGCCAGGCATCAAACACAATGTCAAAACTCGCAGATAAGACTACGAGCAGTCCTGCCAATATCGCCAGGCCCCAGAGGCTCTCCGTCGCGGCACCAGGGGTCTGCTGGGACATGCCAAATAGCACCAACGCCATCGCCAGGAGCAACACCACAAGCCAGCCGCGACGACGGCCACCGAGTCGACCAAGCCAAGGGAGGCGATACCGATCCAATAAGGGCGCCCAGGCGAATTTATAAGTGTAGGGAAGCCCCAACAAGGTCAGCCAGCCAAGCGTCTTGAGATTGACGCCCTCGACCGTCAGCCAGGCCTGCATGGTGCCCGTCGAGAGCGCCAAAGGAAGGCCGCTCGCAAACCCAAGCACGAGGGTCATGATCAGCAGTGCACGGCGGGGTGGCACCGACAGGTGAGGGGAACTCTCAGATGAAGACTGGTTCACAATAAAGACTCGTCTACTCAATGGTCTGGACGTATTGTCAACGCTTATGAGATTTTCTGCTTTGAAAAATAAACGCCTGCTGGCGACTCTGATGATCTGCTGTACGGCCACTCTTGCCGTAGACCCCAGTGTTGCGCAGAGCAGTCGTGCGGCACCCGCCACTGAAGAAGAGGGCATTGTGGTCGAGAAGCCCTCGCGCCTGCGCAATCTGGTCCCGGCTGACCAGCTTGAGCGCGCGGCCGCGCAGCAGTTCGTTCAGATGAAACGACAGGCCGCCCAAAAGAATGCGCTCGCAAACGATAGCCATCCTCAACTGATTCGCCTGAAGACGATTGCCAATCGCCTACTGCCTCATACCGTGCGATGGAATCCACGCGCGAAAGACTGGCCCTGGGAGGTACAGCTGTTTAACGCGAATACGATCAACGCCTTCTGTATGCCGGGTGGAAAGATCGGTTTTTATATGGGGATCCTTGAACGACTCGCCCTCACCGATGACGAGGTCGCCATGATCATGGGCCACGAGATGGCCCATGCGCTGCGGGAACACTCGCGCGAACGACTGGCTAAAAATCAGCTCACGGGCATCGGTGCCAGCGTGCTCTCATCGGTACTTGGGCTTGGGGATATGGGTCGAATGGCCATGGACTATGGCGCCCAGCTGACCATGCTGAAATTCTCTCGTGACGATGAAAGCGAGGCGGATTTGATTGGGCTCGACATCGCTGCGCGCGCGGGCTTTGATCCACGTGCAGGAATTACGCTCTGGCGAAAGATGGCGGCCGCATCAAAGAATGCGCCACCGCAATGGCTATCGACACATCCGTCCGGAAACAATCGCATCGCAGAGATTGACCGACATCTTGATCAGGTGCTGCCGTTATATGCGAAAGCGATCGGTCGAACCCTCGAGACGCTTCCACCCGATCCTTCACTCTAAAGAACGCCACCCCTGATGATGTTTAGCAGGCCGCAGCGCGTTCTTTAGACGCCCCACTGCTGCCGATACGCCAACACCGCTGCCTGATGACGGGCGAGCTCTGGGCTTTTCGTCTGCTCAAGAAACTGTAGGAGATTCGCTAACGTAGCAATCGCAATCACCGGGATACCAAACAAGTCCTGCACCTCTTGCACCGCTGAACGCTCGGTCGGAGACTCGGCAGTGCCGCCACGCTCCATCCGATCTAGCGCAATCAAGACGCCCGCAGGCGTTGCCCCATGGGCACGGATCAGTTCCACCGATTCCCGCACAGACGTGCCCGCCGAAATGACGTCATCAATGATCAGCACACGACCTGCCAGCGGCGCACCAACAACGACGCCGCCTTCCCCGTGGTCCTTGGCTTCCTTGCGGTTATAGGCAAACCCAATATCGCGACCCGAATGCGCGAGGGCGACCGCGGTTGCGCTCGCCAGGGTGATGCCCTTGTAGGCTGGTCCAAACAGCATGTCCACGGACAAGCGGCCATCAAACTCTGCCGCAAGAAATGTCTTGGCATAGAACTGCGCCAGACTTCCCAGCATGCCCCCGTGATGAAACAGACCAGCGTTGAAAAAATACGGAGAAATACGACCCGCCTTGGTCTTAAATTCGCCGAATCGAAGTACCCCTGAATCCAACGCAAATTGAATAAAGGCCTGGTCAGTGGAAGGAGGAGGAGAGGGGTGCGTCATGATGCGAGAGAATATACCCCATGAGACTAATTTCCTTGAACCTAAACGGCATTCGATCTGCCGCGACAAAGGGGGCCCTTGACTGGCTCGGACAGCAGCATGCGGATGTGGTCTGCGTCCAGGAGCTCAAGGCACAAGAGACGGATTTGTCAGACGTCCATCTGGCCATTCTGCACAATGACCGATCGCTGCCGGGTGTGTTCTATACGGCACAGAAAAAAGGCTACAGCGGCGTGGGGCTCTATAGTGCCCTGCCGCCAACCCATATCCACCGCGGCATTGGCGTCGACGAGTTTGACCAAGAAGGTCGGGTACTTCGTGCAGACTTCGATCAGGCGAAGACACCCCTGTCCGTGGTGAGTGTCTATCTCCCGTCAGGCGCTGCCTCAGAGGAACGTCAGGCATCGAAGTTTCGATTTCTTGACGCTTTTTTTCCTGTGCTTGCGCAATGGGCAAAAGAACATCGAGAGACCGGACGAGAGTTTATCATCTGTGGGGACTGGAACATCGCCCACCATGAAATCGACCTAAAGAACTGGAAGGGCAATCTCAAGAACTCAGGATTTCTGCCCGAAGAACGTGCCTGGCTCAGCCGCGTCTTTGATGAACTCGGATGGGTTGATGTCTTTCGACGCCTTGATCCGCGACCGGATCAGTACACCTGGTGGAGTAACCGCGGCCAGGCGCGCGCCAACAATGTGGGATGGCGCATCGACTATCAGATTGCGACACCTGGCATTGCGGCAATCGCGCGATCGGCGTCTATCTACACAGAGAAACGATTCTCTGATCACGCCCCATTGATCATCGACTACGGTTAGAGTACGAGAAGGCTTGACATCGATAAGGTGTCGAGCTCAAGCAGATCATCTTCAGCGGTCATCATCTGAACCGCCTGAATAGAGACCACTGCGGCAATGATGAATGCTGCCGCCAACATCCAACGACGGCGCGCTATCGATCCCGACCAGCCAAGCCCGCCAAGCGCCAACGTATTACTCTGAGAGAAGACCTGGTCGGCCTGCGCCACTGATCGTGTTGTTGCCAACCGGGCAAGCGTCTTCTCTGTAAAGTCTGGTCGTAGCCTCGGATGCGGGGCCTGACGGATGGCGTGTTTTAGTTTGTCATCTTGATCATTCATCACAAGCGCTTCCTTCTAACAATTTCCGAAGCGAACCCTTCGCCCGGTGGAGACACTGATGGGCCGCGTTGAGATCACAATCGAGTGCCCGCGCAATATCGATGGCCTCGAAATCGTGATACGCCCAGAGCGAAATCGCTAGACGCTGCCGCGGACTTAACTGCGAAATGGCCGCCTGCATCGCATGGGCGGTCTGCTGACTCGAAACCTGCTGCTGGGGGTCTTCTGCTGAGGATAGCGCTTCGTCTGACAGGCGCTCGAAATCCTCGGGGGCAAGAAGTGTCTCGGGTCGCTTCTGACGAATTCGATCAAGACAGAGCCGTGCCACCATCGTGTGAAAGAATGTGGCTAGCCGAGACTGGCCCTGAAATTCAGCGCCATTGAATAGCCGAATGAATGCCTCTTGAATGACATCCTCAGCCTCTGTGGCATCCCCGAGCATTCGCCAAGCCAACGCATGTGCACGCGGACTCAAGGCATCCACTAGTGCACGCGCAGCCATCGGCTCCCCTGCGCGCGCCGAGCGAAACAGCCCGCGGTCATCAGACCAAGTCGCGGGCGAGACAGACATCGTGGTTAGCACGCGGCGCCGTGGCCATGGCCGGATTCGGGTCCGTGCCGGTGGTGGTCATGGTGATGATGATGGTGCATCTTACGCATGTCATCACGCCACTTTTTTCGTTCTTCAGGTGAGAGTTTTTCAAAGGCTTTACGCCGTTCCTCGCGCATCGCCTGACGCTCCTCGCGACTCAATCCCTCGACGAGACTGCGCCGATCTTGACTTAGCTGTTGCTTCTGCTCGGGTGTGAGCTGCTTCCAGTCATCGCGCATCTTTTGGTGGAGCGCACGACGCTCATCAGGCGTCAGCGCATCCATCTTGGCGCGAAGCTTTTCACGATAGGCCTGACGCTCTTCAGGCGTTGCCTTTGTCATGGCCTCACGGAGCTGTCGGCTCTGCTCGAGTCGCTCCTGCATCGACATCTGCGCGACTGCCCGCGGATCCAGCGGCTCAGGAAGGGCGGCAAATGATACGGCGGAGGTGCTCGCGATCAACAGGGCCAGGCAGGTCTTTGCGAATAGGGATTTCATAGGGGGTCCTTTATCTCATCAAGATATCCCTTAGACGAAGGCAGTCACTCCCTGCTTACGGTCACCACCGCTGACGCTGCCGCAGTCGTTTACTGGCTTAACCGATCCCGGACCAAGTCCGTCACCTGTTGTGGATTGGCCTTGCCCTGCGACCGCTTCATCACCTGTCCGACAAGGGCGTTCATGGCCTTTTCCTTGCCCGCTTTGAACTCTTCCACCATCTTCGGATTGGCCGCGATCACCTCCTCGACGAGCCCCGCGATCAGGCCCGTATCCTGAATCTGACGAAGTCCTTTTGCATCAATGACGTCATCTGCAGAGGCAAACTCTCCGGACCAGATCGCGACAAAGATATCGCGAGCAATCTTATTGCTCACCGTACCATCGGCCACGCGCGCAAGAAGCCCCGCGAGCTGTGCGGGCGAAATCTTTGATGCTGTGATCTCGATCGCCTCGCGATTTAACGCCGAGGCGAGCTCACCCATCATCCAGTTCGCAGTCAGCTTAGGATCACACGGCGCCGATTGGTCTGCCGCCAATACGGCAAAAAAGAACTCTGATGTGGCGCGGCTCTGCGCCACCATCGACGCGTCATAGTCCGAGAGCCCATAGGCATCCACCAGTCGTTCACGCAGACGATCGGGAAGTTCAGGCATCGCTGCCCGTACCGTGTCAATCCACTCAGTGCTGATGACTAACGGCGGAAGGTCGGGATCTGGGAAATAACGATAGTCATGCGCGTCCTCTTTGCTGCGCATCGCCCGGGTCTCTTCACGCTCGGGATCAAATAAACGCGTCTCCTGGGTGACCTGTCCGCCTTCTTCAATCAGCGCAATCTGACGACGCGCTTCGACCTCGATTGCCTTCTCCAGAAATCGAAATGAGTTGAGATTTTTAATCTCACAGCGTGTCCCAAACGTTGTCTGTCCGACGGGCCGCACCGATACGTTGGCATCCACGCGAAAGGATCCTTCTTGAAGATTGCCATCGCAGATGCCAATCCAGGTCACGAGTGTGTGCAGCGCCTTTGCATAGGCGACGGCCTCCTTGGCTGACCGCATCACAGGCTCACTCACAATCTCTAAGAGTGGCGTGCCCGCACGATTCAGGTCGATTCCAGAACATCCCTGAGGAAGCCCATCGATGCCCTCGTGGATCGACTTTCCGGCATCCTCTTCTAAGTGGGCCCGCGTGAGCGCAATTTTTCGTGTGCCCTGATCCGTGACAATGGTGACGAACCCTCCTTGCACCACCGGGATTTCAAACTGACTGATCTGATAGCCCTTGGGCAGATCAGGATAAAAATAATTCTTGCGCGCAAAAATTGAATGTGGGGCGATCTCCGCGCCCACCGCCAAACCAAATCGAATGGCACAGGCGACCGCCTCGCGGTTCAAGACGGGCAACACGCCGGGTAAGGCCATATCAATCATGTGCGCCTGGGTATTCGGTGCAGCCCCAAAGGCCGTCGATGCAGGTGAAAATATCTTCGACTGCGTTTTCAACTGGACATGGGTCTCTAGACCCAGAACGATCTCCCAGTTCATGCGGATCCTCCCGTCGTGGTCTGGGGCGTCTTCAAGTGCCAGTCTGTGGCGCGTTGAAACCAATGCGCCGCGGTCAGGCAGCGCTGCTCATGGAATCGCGGACCAATCAGCTGCAGCCCAATGGGTCGGCGCTGATGCGGCCCTTGTCCAAATCCACAGGGGATGGACATTGCCGGCAGACCGGCAAGGTTGACCCCCAGGGTGTAGATGTCAGCCAGGTAATCCTGAAGGGGATCTGAAGAGGGTGCGTCAATGTCCCAGGCAACGGTTGGCGCGACAGGGCCTGCAATCAGGTCACATTGGGTGAAAGCCTGATCAAAATCTTGCGCCACCAGCCGTCGCACCCGCTGCGCCTGAATGTAATAGGCATCGTAATAGCCATGGGACAGCACAAAGGTGCCGATCAGAATCCGCCGCTGCACCTCTTCCCCGAATCCTTCAGCACGAGAGAGTCGATAGAGTGACTCTAGGTCTTTGGGGTCTTTGGCTCGGTGGCCGTATCGAACACCGTCAAACCGGCTTAGGTTGCTCGACGCTTCTGCAGGCGCAATGACGTAATACGCCGGGATACTTAACGACGTCCGTGGCAGCGACACCTCGACGGTCACGGCGCCCAAGCTCACGAGCTCGGCGATAGCAGCATCCAGCGCGGTCCGTACCTCGTCGCTCAGACCATCTGCAAAAAATTCTTTCGGAAGACCGATTCGGAGCCCTTTCAGAGGGGCTGCCGTCGAACCGCCGTCCAATGGCGACTCCAAGCTGGCAGCAAAATCCTGTGCGGGCATGTCCAGGCTGGTGGAATCCTTCTCGTCAAAGCCTGTCATGGCGGACAAGAGCACTGCACAGTCTCGGGCGGTTCGCGCCATCGGTCCAGCCTGATCGAGACTCGACGCGTAAGCAATCATCCCCCAGCGCGAGACACGGCCATAGGTTGGCTTGATTCCGGTGAGTCCACACATGGCGGCAGGTTGGCGAATCGAACCACCCGTGTCAGTCCCCGTTGCGGCGGGGACGACGCCGGCTGCCACCGCGGCTGCAGAGCCACCCGACGAGCCTCCGGGGATCGCCGCAGCGTCCCATGGGTTTCGCACAGGGCCATAGGCAGAGTGGGTATTGGCCGAGCCCATGGCGAACTCATCACAGTTGAGCTTTCCGACCGTCACCATTCCAGCCTCAGACAGTCGAGTCACGACGGTCGCATCAAACGGGCTGAGATACCCCTTGAGAATCTTGGATGCCGCTGTCGTCGGCCAGCCCTGGGTAACGAAAATGTCCTTGTGGGCGATGGGCAGGCCTACGAGCGAGAAGCCCGAACCACTGGGCGTAGCAGCCTGCTTGAGCCGATCTTCGGCCAGACGTGCCTGGGCCAGTGTCCGCTCAGGGTCTACCGCAAGAAACGAGTTGGTGGCATCGGCGTCGATACGCCCAAGGACATCCTTGGCGAGCTCGACCACGCCGATCTGACGGCTGGCCAAGGCCTGCGCCAGCGCAGAAAGATCCGAAAAAGGGGAAAGCGCCATGACTATTCCACCACCCGAGGCACGATGAAGAGTCCGCCCGAGGCCTGCGGGGCGTTCTGCATCAACAACGCTCGATCCGGAAGGGGTGTGGCCACGTCGTCGCGCAGACGAAGGGCAAGGTCGTGGGGGTGGGCCATCGGGGCGACCCCCTGGGTGGGCGCCTGGGACAGGGACCCGACCCAGTTCAAGACGGCATCAAGAGAGGCCAGAACGGCAGTCTGGTCCTGGGACGAGAGATCGAGCCGCGCCAGTCGGGCGAGCTTTTCAAGGTCTTTGGTTTCGAGGTTCACAGAATTAGAAAATCAATGGTCATATTGTGCTTTATTATCCTTTTCTTTTGACGCAGGGTTTATATGATCGGCTTTCTTCGCAACTACTTTTCCCAGGATATCGCGATCGATCTGGGAACCGCCAACACACTGATTTATGTTCGTGGCAAGGGCATCGTCTTGGATGAGCCCTCTGTGGTCGCGATCCGCTATGAAGGCGGCACCGGCGGCAAGAAGATCATCGAAGCGGTTGGTCTGAAAGCGAAACAGATGCTGGGCAAAGTCCCCGGCAACATCGAGGCTATTCGTCCCATGAAGGACGGCGTGATTGCCGACTTCACCGTCACTGAGCAGATGCTCAAACAGTTTATCCGGATGGTCCATGAGAAAAAATTTCTCAGCCCCAGTCCCCGCGTCATCATCTGCGTGCCCTGTGGCTCAACGCAGGTAGAACGTCGTGCCATTCGGGAGTCAGCACTATCAGCCGGATCGAGTCAGGTCTACCTGATTGAAGAGCCTATGGCCGCAGCGATCGGTGCAGGCCTTGCAATCTCTGAGCCACAAGGATCGATGGTGGTTGACATCGGCGGTGGCACGACCGAGGTCGGCGTGATCTCGCTGGGCGGTCTCGTCTATGCCGGCAGCGTGCGTGTGGGTGGCGATAAATTTGATGAGGCCATTACCAACTACATTCGTCGTAACTTCGGCATGTTGATCGGTGAGCAGACCGCCGAAGCCATCAAGAAGAATATTGGTTCCGCCTTCCCCGGAAGTGAAATCCGTGAAATGGAAGTCCGTGGCCGTAACCTGAGTGAAGGTATTCCACGAACCTTTATCGTGTCGAGCAACGAGATTCTTGAAGCCCTCACCGAGCCGCTGAACCAGATCGTCGTGGCGGTGAAGAACGCCCTCGAGCAGACACCTCCCGAGCTCGCCGCGGATATCGCAGAGCGCGGCCTAGTGCTGACTGGTGGCGGTGCGCTGCTTCGCGATCTGAATCGCCTGTTGTCGGAAGAGACCGGACTGCCCGTCTATGTGGCTGACGATCCACTCTCCTGCGTGGTCCGCGGCTGCGGCGAAGCCCTTGAGCGAATTGACGAATTCAAAGAAGTCTTTGCGCATGAATAAGGGGAGCGCCATCCGCTGATATGGCCCTCTCACAGAGTCCTCCACCGCTCTTTAAACAAGGCCTCTCGGCGCGGCTTCGGCTGCTGATCGCGGTAATCGCAGCCGCTGCAACGATTTATGCAGATCTTCATCTGAGTCTGTTAAAGCCGTTGCGTCAAGGGCTGTCGATCGTGATCTATCCGATCGAACAGGTTCTGATGTTCCCGCGAGATGCAGCCTACTGGATTGGCAGTTACGGCTCCGCCATGATTGATCTGGTCAACAGTCGCAACGCACTTGAGCAGAAACAGACCCTGGCCGCCGACACCTTGCTTCAGATCGAACAGGTGCGGATTGAAAATGCAAGTCTTCGTGGCCTGCTCGATCTTCGCAAATCCGTCCAACATAAAACCGTCGCGGCCGAGATCAGCCATGAGACCCGAGATGCCTTTAGCCGGCGGATTGTGATTGATCGTGGCAGTCAGCATGGCCTTGCCCCAGGCCACCCCGTGATTAATGCTGTTGGCGTTGTCGGTCAGGTAGTGCGCGTCTCGCCCATCACCGCAGAGGTCGCACTTGTCACTGATCCTTCGCTCATTGTTCCAGTGCATCTCCCGCGGTCCGGCATTCGCAGTGTTGCGGTCGGAACGGGTGATGGCCAACAGGTGGATTTGAAATATCTCAGTATCAATGCCGATGTCGTTGCCGGAGATCTGATGGTGACCTCGGGGCTCGATGGGCTTTACCCGACGGGAATGCCTGTAGCCAAGATCAATCGCGTCGAGCGAGGTGGCTCCGGACAGTTTCCTCGGGTAACGGCTGCCCCTGTTGCTCCCATCGGCTCTTTACGTCATGTCCTGGTGATTCTGGTCGATCAGTCACTGATTCCCCCAGCCCCGCGTGAGCTGGATCCGAAGCCGGCAACGACCCAAGGGAAGGGAGGCACCAAATGAGGCGTGCCATTCTTGGGCGCACCCCGAGCACCGCGATGATGACCTGGACGTTCCTGGGGGCGCTCGCGTTTGAAATGATTCCCTGGGGTCACTGGCCCATGCCAAGCATGCTGGCCCTAGTGCTGGTTTTTTGGAATGTCTTTCAACCGCGACGTGTTGGCATCGCACTGGCCTGGCTCTTGGGCATCGTCATGGATGTCCATTCGGGCGCGCTACTTGGGCAGCATGCGCTGGCCTACTCCGTCTTGTCTTACGGCGCGATTGCCTTGCATCGACGATTACTCTGGTACTCGATCACCGGTCAGGCGTTGCAGCTCTTCCCACTGTTTCTACTCGCCAATATCGTGGTGATGCTAATCAGTCTATCTATGTCGGGCATCACGCCTGTCTGGACGTATCTCGTATCCCCCATCTTCACGGCGTTGTGCTGGATCCCATTGACCGACTGGGTGATTGGTCGACTCAACCGTCCAACAAACTCCACCCAGGCCATTGGTCGGTAGGTGAGGCGTTGACTCGAGGGCCTGTGTCATGAACGAGTTTCGCGTGAACGATTCGGGAGATTTTCGCGCACGTGCCTCATTCATGGCCGCACTCGTTCTGTTTGCCTTTGGACTGCTGGTGCTGCGATTCGCTTATCTGCAGGTCTGGAAATATTTTGACTTTCATGCGCTGTCCGAGGAAAACCGAGTAGCGCTCTTACCGGTACAGGCGCCTCGGGGAGAAATTTTTGATCGTCATGGCCAGGTCATCGCACGCAATACTTCTGGCTTCGCACTCGAGATCGAACCGCACAAGGTTCCCAACCTTGACGAGACGCTCGCGACACTCGGGACGCTGATCAAAATTGATGAGCTTGACCTTCGTCGCTTCAAGCGACTGAAAAATGAGCTACGTAAGTTCGACACCATCCCATTGCGTCCCACCTTGAATGACGCAGAAGTTGCGAAGCTCGTCGTCAATCTTCACCGCCTGCCCGGGGTATCGGTCAACGTTAGAAGCATGCGGTACTACCCCTATGGTGATTCGTCATCACATCTTTTGGGACATATCGGCCGTATCTCGAAACGAGACCGCGAGCGGATTGAACAGAGTGACCTGGCCTCGAGCTACTTTGGGACTTCCCACATCGGCAAGCTCGGGCTTGAGCAGGCCTACGAAAATGAGCTGCGTGGGCATACGGGATTTGACCGGATGGAGATTACCGCAGGCGGCCGAATGGTACGAAGCCTTGCCCGTCGACTCCCCATCCCTGGCAAAAATCTTCGACTCTCGATTGATGGCGAATTACAGCGTCTGATCGAAAACGCCTACGGCAAACGACGGGGCGCACTCGTAGCGATCGCCCCGGCCACGGGCGAAGTTCTCGCGTTTGTCTCTATGCCGAACTTTAACCCCGCGCTATTCATTGACGGTATTGATGCAACGACCTGGGATAGCCTAAATAACTCTCCTGATAAGCCACTGCTCAATCGTCCGTTGCGCGGCACCTATCCGCCAGGGTCAACGTACAAGCCATTCATGGCCATCGCTGCATTGGAGTCCGGATCGCGCAAGCCCGACGACACGATTAACGATCCCGGGTTTTTTATGTTCGGAAATCACAAATTCCGCGACAGTAATCCCAATGGCAACGGGATTGTGGATCTTAAAAAATCCATCGTTGTCTCGAGCGACACTTACTACTACATCTTGGCTAAGGATATGGGCGTTGATCTGATTCATCGCTATATCGAACCATGGGGCTTCGGCCAGAAAACTGGCATTGATCTCATCGGTGAGGTGGCAGGAATTCTGCCGTCCTCTGAATGGAAAGAAGCCCGGTTTAAGCAGCCCTGGCACCCCGGAGAGAACATGTCGATCGGGATCGGTCAGGGATACAACTCGTTTTCTATTCTTCAGCTCGCCAGCGCCACGGCCACCTTGGCAAACCGGGGCGTCATGATGCGGCCACGGCTAGTGAAATCGATTGAAGATCCGAACACAGGCGAGGTGATCAAAACCGAGCCAAGCATTGTGCGTAAGGTAAATGTCAGTGACACCGCCTTAGATCTCGTCACCGAGGCCATGGTGGAAGTGAACCGCTCGGGAACAGGTGCCCGTGTCTTTGCCGGAGTGCCTTACACGGTTGCTGGCAAGACCGGAACCGCGCAGGTAGTCAGTATTGGTCAGAACGAAAAATATAATGCCTCACGCATTGCCGAACGCCATCGCGATCACTCCCTGTATGTTGCGTTTGCGCCAGCAGAAAAACCAGAAGTTGCCATTGCTCTGATTGTTGAGAATGGCGGCTTTGGTGCCGCGGCTGCAGCGCCGATTGCCCGTCTTGTCTTTGACCATCTGCTCCTGAAGAAAGATCAGACCAATGCCAAATGAGATCAGGCCGGCCGGGCTTCGAGGGCTATGGTTGCAGCTTCGTAGCACCGTTGCGGTCTTCGATGGTCCTTTTATCAGCATGTTCCTGGGCATCGCAGTGCTGTCGAGCCTGATTGTCTACAGTGCCGCCTTTGACTTTCCAGGACGGTTTTTAGATCACATTCGTAACCTTGGGATTGCGATTCTGATCATGTGGGTCGTGGCCCATATCAATCCGTCTGTCTTGCAGCGGGTGGCGGTGCCGCTTTTCCTGCTGGGGCTCCTGCTGCTCGTCGCGGTCGCCGTCGCGGGGGATGTCTCCAAAGGGGCACGCCGCTGGCTCAACATTGGCATTACACGCATTCAGCCCTCGGAGCTCATGAAGATTGCGATGCCGATGATGCTGGCCTGGATTGTCCATCGATACGAAGGACTTCGTCATCTGGGACACTGGGCCATTGCGATACTGGTGCTTGCAATCCCCACGGGATTTATTCTGGCGCAGCCCGATCTTGGGACCGCGATCTTAGTCTCTTCGGCAGGGCTGTTCGTCCTCTTTTTTGCAGGACTGTCTTGGCGAATCGTCCTCGTGGCGTTAGGGGTGCTTGGTGTGGGCATTCTTGGGCTGATCATTTTTGGCGATGCAGCCTGCGCGGATGGTCTCTCCTGGCCAGGACTGCATGAGTACCAGCGTCAACGTGTCTGTACACTCATTGATCCAATGCGTGACCCGCTCGGCAAAGGATTCCACATCATTCAATCCGTGATCGCCGTAGGGTCTGGAGGACTCTTTGGAAAAGGCTGGATGCAAGGAACCCAGACACACCTGGAGTTCATTCCCGAACGAACCACCGACTTTCTCTTCGCGGCCTATTCAGAAGAGTTTGGCTTTCTTGGCAACCTGCTGCTGATCGCGCTCTACAGCGGGTTAGTTCTGCGGGGGCTCTGGATCGCGATCGGCGCACCGACCCTGTTTTCACGCCTGCTTGCAGGGGCGCTGTCACTGATCATTTTTAGCTACGCCTTTGTCAATATGGGCATGGTGACCGGTATTCTTCCGGTCGTGGGCGTTCCGTTACCGTGGATGTCGTATGGCGGTACCGCCATGGTGACACTTGGCTTTGGGGCTGGCATGCTCATGAGCATTGCCCGGACACGATCTCAGACTGTACAAGGATTTAGCTTCCATCATTCCTCCACATGATCTTTGACACCGTTATCGTCGGCGCAGGGAGTGCGGGGTGTCTTCTTGCAAATCGACTCTCGGCGAATCCAGGCCATCAGGTCTTGCTCATCGAGGCTGGAGGAGAAGATGACTGGTTCTGGATCAAGATTCCAGTAGGCTATCTCTTTACCATTGCAAACCCCAGAACCGATTGGTGTTTTCAGACAGAGCCTGACCCAGGACTCAATGGTCGGTCCATTCACTATGCGCGCGGTCGTGTCATCGGGGGTTGTTCATCCATTAACGCCATGATCTACATGCGCGGACAGTCCACCGACTATGACCGTTGGCAGTCAATTACTCAGAGTCAAGACTGGTCGTGGGATAACGCGTTATCCATTTATCGATCGCTAGAAGACTACTTTGATGGTGAGAACGCCTGGCACGGATCCGGTGGCGAGATGCGCGTGGAATCTCCTCGCGTGCGCTGGAAGATCCTAGACGCCTGGCGCGCGGCCGCAGCCGAACAGGGCATTGCGCCTATCGATGAATTTAATCGAGGTGATAACGCAGGATCCGCGTATTTCCATATGACCCAACGTCGCGGTGTCCGATGGTCTATGGCAGACGCTTTCCTGCATCCAATTCGCCATCGTAAAAACCTGACGGTACTCACCAAGGCCCAGGTCCTTCGGGTACTGACCAAACCGATTTCAGAAAAGACCCGCCAACAGCGGCGATTCCAACAACAGGCCTGGGCTCACGCGGGACTCGAGGCCACTGGTCTGGAAATTCTGCATCGAGGGCAACGGCATCATGTTCAGATCCGGGATCAGCTAATTCTCTCGGCCGGCGCAGTAAGCTCCCCGCATCTGTTACATGTCTCTGGCATTGGCCCTGCGGAAATGCTCCAATCCGTGGGCATTCAGCCCGTGTTAGATCACCCAGGTGTCGGTGCAAACCTACAAGACCACCTTCAGATTCGAACCGTCTACAAAGTTGATCGCTGCGCGACCGTCAACACCCTCTACCGAAACTGGCTAACGCGACTGGGCATGGCCGTGCAGTATGCATTGTTCCGAACTGGCCCGATGACGATGCCACCCTCCACCCTGGGAGCCTTTGCAAAAAGTGATCCCGATCAGCAGAGTGCTAACCTGGAGTGGCACGTTCAGCCCTTGTCGTTACCTAAGTTCGGTGCCCCGTTGCATCCTTATAGCGCGATTACCCCGAGTGTCTGTAACCTGCGCCCAAGCTCCCGTGGCTGGGTGCGTGCGCACAGTCCCGATCCCCTCGCACCCCCAAAGATCTTCTGCAACTATCTCTCGACCGAAGATGACTGTCGTGTCGCTGTGGCGGGCTTACGCATGACTCGCGAGATTATGCGCAGCTCGGCGCTCGCACCATTCACGCCACAAGAAGTTCTCCCAGGGGTGTCAGCCACGACTGAAGCGGCCCTGCTCGCCGCGGCACGGGATCTTGGCACCACTATTTTTCATCCTGTAAGTACTTGTGCCATGGGGCATGTGGATGCGGCCGGCAACGTCACTGACCCGATGACCGTATTAGACTCGAGCTGTCGGCTGCGTGGCGTTGCACGACTACGCGTGATCGATGCCTCGGCGATGCCGTGCATCACTTCAGGAAATACGAATGCGCCCGTGATGCTCATCGCGGAACAGGTGGCACGACGCATTCACCAAGAAGCAATGGAGACCACATGACCTTTCTGACGCCGTTTCATCAGCACACCAGTGCGCCACTGATCACACCGCTGATGCGTGACTTTGGGGACGGCATCTATGCCCTCGACTCTGGCTATTTTCGTGACGAATTTGATGCCGTTCACCTGGTCGTTGAATCGGGCCGCGTCGCCGTGATTGATACATCAACCCAATACGCGGTGCCCCGAATTCTGGGAGCATTGTCTGCACTTGGTCTTGGGCCAGATGCCGTTGACTGGATCCTGCTGACGCATGTGCACTTAGATCACGCTGGGGGTGCTGGTGCCTTGTTACAGCACTGCCCGAATGCGCGCGTGACCGTTCACCCTCGTGGCAGTCGACATCTGATCGATCCTTCCAAACTCTGGGCAGCTGTCTGTGAGGTCTACGGGAAACCCATGGCGGAAAAAGAATACGGCGGGCTCGATCCAATTGATGCCAGCCGCATTCTAGAAACCCCCGAGGGCACGACCGTCTCGCTTGCCGGGCGCGTCTTTGAGTTCTGGGACGCCCCTGGGCATGCCCGTCATCACGTCTATATTCGAGACACCAAGACCAATAGCTTCTTCACAGGAGATACCTTTGGGATCTCGTATCGAGACTTCGATACGGCACAGGGCGCATACGTCTTCGTCACCTCGTCTCCGTCCCAGTTCACCCCGGTGGATCTTCAGGCATCGATGCGCCGGCTGATGGCGGCCACGCCCCCGGCGGTCTATCTGACTCACTACGCTCAGCTAAAAGACATTCAACGACATGGCGATCATCTGCTTCGACAGACCGATCAGTTTGCAGACATCGCGCTGGCGCACCAGTCTGCCGGCGATGAGCGAAGCGCACGTATTCGAGAGGCCTTATCCAGCCTCATGCTCAAGGACCTGGCCACCCATGGCGTCGGGCTATCCCAAGAGGACTGTCTAAAGGTCTTGGACTTAGACCTCACCCTGAATAGCGACGGGTTAGTCTGCTGGCTCGATAGCCTTGCGCATTCGACCTAACGCCAAAGACGGCCACTGCTAATCCCCCGGGCGGCGGCCCTGATTTCATCTGGGCAGCAGTCTAAAATGGATGTTTTTCCAGATCCGGGATGGTGACCATCCCAACGCCCCCATGTCGACAGCCGCTCACCTGCCTGAATCCGCCGCATTTCCCCTGCTTCGCCAGCATATGGCCAAGCGGATTCTTGTGCTGGACGGGGCGACGGGCACCATGATTCAACAGTTCAAGCTGAGCGAAGCAGACTATCGAGGATCCGATCGTGCTGACCTATCGCCTGAAATTTCCGAAGCGATTGCCACCGCTGTTGCAAAAGGGATTGACGTCAAAGGAAACAACGAGCTGTTGTCATTAACCCGGCCTGACGTGATTCTCGATATCCATCGTCAGTATCTTGCTGCCGGCGCGGATATCGTCGAGACCAATACATTTGGTGCAACGTCCGTAGCACAAGAGGACTACCACCTGCCGCAGCTTTGTCGTCTCATGAACCTGGAGTCTGCACGTCTCGCACGCCAGGCGTGTGAGCAGTTCTCGACACCAGAGCACCCTCGGTTTGTCGCGGGCGCCATTGGACCAACGCCTCGGACTGCCTCCATTTCCCCCGACGTCAATGATCCGGGCGCGCGCAACATCCACTTCGATCAACTGGTCGAAGGCTATCGCGAACAAATTGAGGCGCTGATTGATGGTGGTGCCGATCTCTTGTTGCTCGAGACCATTTTTGACACCCTGAATGCGAAGGCTGCGATCTTTGCGATGGAGACGGTCTTCGAGGCGCGCGGTATGCGCTGGCCGGTCATGATCTCTGGGACGATCACGGATGCCTCTGGTCGAATTCTTTCCGGTCAGACAGTCGAGGCCTTCTGGAATAGTGTTCGCCATGCGCGGCCCATCACGATCGGCTTGAACTGCGCGCTCGGGGCGGCGCTGATGCGGCCTTATGTCGAAGAAATCGCCCGGCTTGCCGATACCGCGATCTGCATCTATCCCAATGCCGGCCTGCCGAACCCCATGGCCCCTACAGGCTTTGACGAGACACCTCCCGTGACGTCCGGGTTCTTGCGCGAGTTTGCCGAACAAGGCTGGGTCAATATCGTGGGGGGCTGCTGCGGAACAACGCCGGATCACATCGCAGCGATTGCCGATGCAGTGAAGTCCTTTTCACCGCGAATCATTCCAACCATCGCACCAAAACTTCGGCTCTCAGGTCTTGAGGCCTGCAATATTGACGAGAAGTCTTTCTTTGTGAATATCGGGGAGCGCACGAATGTCACCGGGTCCAAGCAGTTCGCGCGACTAATTCTTGCCGGCGAGTATGAACAGGCGATTGCAGTTGCCCGTCAACAGGTCGAAAACGGTGCTCAGATCATTGATATCAACATGGATGAAGCCATGTTGGACTCTGAGGCCGCCATGGTTCGGTTCCTGAACCTGATCGCTTCTGAGCCAGACATCTCGCGGGTACCGATCATGATCGACTCCTCGAAGTGGTCGGTCATTGAAGCAGGGCTGAAGTGCGTTCAGGGTAAGCCCGTTGTCAATTCGATCTCGCTCAAAGAAGGGGAAGAGGCCTTTCTGACACAGGCCCAGCTCTGCAGACGCTATGGCGCCGCCGTGATTGTGATGGCCTTTGATGAGCAGGGGCAGGCGGATAGCCTTGCCCGTCGACAAGAAATCTGTCAGCGGGCCTATCGTCTGCTCACTGAAACGGTCGGCTTTCCTGCAGAAGATATTATTTTTGATCCGAATATTTTTGCGATTGCGACCGGTATCGAAGACCACAATGCCTACGCGATTGATTTCATTGAGGCCACGCGATGGATTAAAAGCCACCTGCCCCACGCAAAGATTTCAGGTGGTGTCTCGAATGTAAGTTTTTCTTTCCGAGGTAATGATCCTGCTCGAGAAGCCATTCATACGGTGTTCCTGTACCACGCGGTGAAAGCCGGCATGACCATGGGAATCGTCAATGCGGGTCAACTGGGGGTCTATGAAGACCTGGATCCTGAGCTACGCGAACGCGTCGAAGACATCGTGCTCAACCGTCGCCCGGATGCGACCGAACGCATGATTGACTATGCTGGTCAGCTCAAGTCGAGTGATCGGCGCGAAGAGACCCAGCTGCAGTGGCGGTCGTTAGACGTCAATAAGCGCCTTGAGCATGCCCTGGTACATGGGCTGACCGAATTTATTGTGGACGACACCGAAGAGGCACGCGCCGCCATTGCGGCACGAGGCGGCCGGCCCATCGAGGTAATCGAAGGGCCGCTCATGTCGGGCATGAACGTGGTGGGAGATCTATTTGCCCAAGGCAAGATGTTCTTGCCTCAGGTCGTGAAATCGGCACGCGTCATGAAAGCCGCCGTGGCGCATCTCGTCCCGTTCATTGAAGAAGAACAAAAGGCGTCTGGAACGACTCAGGCCAAAGGCAAGATCATCATCGCGACCGTCAAAGGGGACGTTCACGATATTGGTAAGAACATTGTCTCGGTGGTACTGCAATGTAATAACTTCGAGGTCGTCAACCTTGGCGTAATGGTGCCCGCGCAGCAGATTCTTCAGGCTGCCAAAGATCACAACGCAGACATCATTGGTCTATCCGGACTCATTACGCCTTCTCTTGAAGAGATGGCCCACGTTGCAAAAGAGATGGAACGCGATGACTGGTGTCGATGCAAACAAATCCCACTCCTGATCGGTGGTGCAACGACGTCGCGCGTTCATACCGCCGTCAAGATTGCCCCAAGCTACTCGGGTCCTGTGATCTGGGTGCCCGATGCCAGCCGCTCGGTGCCGGTGGCCCAGTCTCTGACCAGCGACCCTGCGCAGAAGGGCGCCTATCTCGGTGAGCTCATGCGGGATTATCAAAAGCTGCGTGAACGCCATGCTGCGAAGACAGCGCGCCCAATGTTGTCACTCTCGGCGGCCCGAGCGAATGCGCCCTCGATTGATTTCTCGATCAATCCACCACCAAAGCCCAAGGCGATGGGCCGTCGCGTGCTGAAGTCGTACGACCTCAAAGAGCTCGTCGATACGATCGACTGGACTCCTTTCTTTCAGACCTGGGATCTCGCGGGACCGTACCCTGCAATTCTCGACGATGAGATTGTGGGCACGCAGGCGCGACAGGTTTATGCGGACGGCAAGGCGATGCTGGCGCAGCTCGTGTCGCAGCGAAAACTAACCGCCCATGGGGTCTTTGGCCTTTACCGCGCGCAGCGCACCGCTCCTGAAGACATCACCCTATATCAGTCAGACGATACCAGTCGCCCTCTGTTGACCTGGGTAGGACTGCGCCAACAGACGCAAAAACCGACCGGCGAGTCCAATAAGAGCCTTGCCGATTACGTTGCGCCCCTCGAGAGCGGTGTGCCGGACTATCTTGGATGTTTTGCTGTCTGTATCGAAGGTGCAGATTCATTGGCAAAACAGTACGAAGAGAAGGGCGACGACTACAACGCAATTCTTGTCAAGGCATTAGCGGATCGTCTTGCCGAATCGTTTGCTGAACGTCTGCATCAACGCATCCGCACAGAATTCTGGGCGTATGCCCCAGACGAAACCCTATCGAACGAAGCATTAATCGCGGAACAGTATCAGGGAATACGGCCGGCCCCAGGCTATCCGTCATGCCCTGATCACACGGTTAAACGTGACCTGTTTCAGGCACTTGCGGCCGACGAGATCGGCATGCGCCTCACAGAAAACCTTGCGATGTCTCCCGCGTCTGCAGTCAGCGGCTTTTATTTCTGGCACCCGGCGTCAAGCTACTTCAATCTCGGGCCGATTGGCCAAGATCAGCTTGCCGACTACGCCCAGCGATCCAGCGTGTCTGACACCGAAGCGGAACGTCGTCTAGCGCCGCTACTCGATTAGTCAGGCTAAACGCCCCAGACTACTGCCACCTGCTGACGTTCGGCGGCTGTCAGCATCTCCAGTAGCGGATGCGCGCGCTGCGAAAGCCCCACTGGTGTCTCGCGGAAAGAGGCTTCTCCCTCTCGGACCGCGTCCTCATGCGCAATCAGTCGATCCTGATCTACCTGCTTTGATCGCGCAATCGCCTGTGCCAATGTCTGACGTACCTGAGGTACACGCTCTGCTGTGACAATTCCCTTGTCGGCATAGTCGAGTCCTGCCGCAGAGAGCACCATTCGTGCAACCGGCTCTGTCATAAAGAATGCGCCCGCCGCCTTGCTTTTGAACTCGATGATCACGTTACACTGCTCCTCATGAAACGAGCGATCATTTTAATTCGGCTTTGGATGCTACGACTCATCAGCAGTCTTGGAATCATCATCGTGACCATCGGCTGCACCCCCACTTACGACTGGCGAGAAGTCCGCAGCGAAGAAGGCGGATGGGTTGCGATCTTTCCCGAAAAGCCCGTCGAAGTGACGCGGACGATTACGCTGCCTGATCTCTCTAGTCCACTCCGTCTGACGCTCCGATCTGGGCGAATCGGCGAGACGATGTTTGCGGTAGGCTGGACCGACACCGCCACCGAGCCAGTGCGTGCCGCCCTCGAGGCGGCCATGCTGAAGAATCTTCAGGCGGATGCAAGCGCCATCCAAAGAAAAAAGATAACGCACCGCTCCCAGCCGATGATTGAGACATCTGCTGAAGGGTTGATCAAAACCGATCCTGTCGCCCCCGCTGTGAAAGCCAGCCTGTGGATGAGAAGTCTCGTTCGTCAGGGGGCGACGCCTCGGGTGATTGAGATTGTGGCCGTCGGCCCTAAGTCCGCACTCTCGGAGGAAACCGCACGACAGTTTATTGAGTCTCTGAAATTCCTCGACGAGTGACGAGACATTCTCCGATGGGCGAAACGCATTCTTCTTACTCGATGGCAAAGGTGTTTTTGCCGTTCGCGTTTGCCTATCTCTTGTCGTACCTCATGCGGTCCGTGAATGCTGTCTTGTCGGATCCGTTAACCCAAGAACTGATGCTCTCGGCCTCTGAACTTGGTCTTCTCTCCGCCGCTTATTTCTTAACGTTCGCCATCATGCAGATTCCTCTCGGAGCGCTTCTGGATCGGCGAGATCCTCGGACAGTTGAAATTGCGCTGCTGATCATTGCGGTCATCGGATGTCTGATCAGCGCGATCGCGGAAGGATTCTTTTCCCTGTGGGTCGGCCGGGCCATGATTGGGTTTGGCGTGTCCGCCTGCCTGATGGCGGCGTATAAGGCCTATCGACTCTGTTTTGCGCCAGAGCGTCAGTCAAGCCTTGCATCCCTCATGCTCATGGTCGGGTCGATCGGTGCGTTATTAGCGACCGTTCCTGTTGCCGTGATGCTGCCCATCGTGGGCTGGCGAGGCATTTTCGTCATCACGGCAATTTGTTTTGGCGTGGCGATACTGGCATTGCTCTGGGTATTACCGAGCATGCCTCGACCGACCGGGGCGCAACCAGGCTTCTGGGCCGACACCTGGCAGGGCGCAAAGACAGTCTTCCGTCATCGCGAGATTCAACGTCTGATTCCTTTTGCAGTCTTTACGCACGGTGGTTTTCTTGCCATCCAGGGGCTTTGGCTGGGACCTTGGTTTCGCATCGTTGATGGCCAGAGCATGACCCAGACGGCGACCAGCCTGTTGATTCTTGGCATCGTGGTCATTGGTGCCCATTTAGGAATGAGTGCCCTTGGGACACGCTTTCAGCGATGGGGATGGTCACTAGACCGTGTTCTTGGAATCGGATGCCTGATCATGCTTGCAGCAAGTGCAGCAGCGATCTTTGATCTCTGGGGTCAGGCGGTATTCGGTTGGTCATTGATGATGATCGCGTCTTCCATCTCGGGCGTGAGCTACGCCAAAGCAAGCCTAACCTTTCCGGTTCAGTTAGCTGCGCGGGCCAGCACCGCCATCAACTTTATTGTCTTCGTCGGCGCCTTTGGGCTGCAGTGGGGGCTTGGTCTACTCGTCGATTTATTCGCGGGATCGGGCGCTGATCCTACACAAGCCCTACGCGCAAGTTTTATGGTCTGGCTTGGCGCTCAGACAATTGCGGTGATCTGGTTCTGGGCGTGGCGTACTCGAACTGTAGTGCCCGCCGAAACGCAATCGCTTCGCTGATATGTGAGGCAAGTACTGCGGGGGCTGCTTCAAGGTCAGCAATCGTCCTTGCCACCCGGAGTGTTCGATACCAGACCCGAAGGCTCCAACCGGATCGCTGTGAGGCTGCAGTCAGCAATGCCGTTGCCATCGCATCACATGCCGCGACGGCTTCAATCTCGGATCCTGAGCATCGGCTATTGAGCCTGCCTTGTCGTTCCCGCTGACGCTGTTGGGCTGCATGCACTTGTTCCACAATCGCTCGATCTACCTGACCTGACAACGACGCTGGAATTGGTCGTACAAAATCGTCCTGCGAAGGCGTTTCAAGACTAATCACCATATCGAAACGATCGAGTAAGGGACCTGAGATCTTTCCTCGATAACGCCCAATGCGATCGGGCGTGCATTGACAAGTTCGTGTCGCATGCACCAGACCAAAATAGCCACAAGGGCATGGATTCATCGCCGCAACAAGCATGACATCCGCAGGAAGTGTCAGTCGTTCCCGAACACGAACAATCTGGACTTCTTGGGTTTCCAAAGGTTCTCGTAGCGCCTCAAGCGCCTCGCGTGAAAACTCAGGCAGCTCATCGAGAAACAGAATGCCATGGTGGGCAAGAGAGATCTCGCCAGCACGCAACGGCTGACCACCGCCGATCAATGCTCGCGCAGGTGTCGTATGGTGCGGACGACGATACGGAGGCCATCGCCACTGGGATGGTCTTACCGGTTCAGTAAGACTTACTACCCTCGCAAGTGACTGGGCCTGATCAATGGTGAGCGGCGGAAGCAGCGCCGCCATTTCAGAGGCGATCATTGACTTCCCCACACCAGGAGGCCCAAACATCAACAGATTGTGTCGCCCTGCTAGTGCAATTACCGCGGCTCGCTTTGCCTGCTCCTGTCCTTTGATCGCACTCCATTGACTCTCACGACTGTCAGGAATCACGCGTGTTGCAAACGAAGGAAGTGGGTCCAGCAGCGTCTGTCGTCCTGACAAGAAGTCGACCACTTGTCGAAGGTCGTAGGCAAATCCCAGACGAGATCGCTCCGACAGACTCGCTTCCTCTTGGTTGGCGACAGGACAACACAACGATCGGCTGTCCGCGGTCTCGCCCGCGCCCATGACGAGGGCAAAGGCGCCGCGTACCGGCAGTAGCGCCCCCGATAGCGAGAGTTCCCCAACGAACTCCCAGGCCGACAGCGAATCCCTTCGGACTTGATCACTCGCCGCCAAAATGCCCAACGCAATGGGGAGATCAAAACGACCCGATTCCTTTGGGAGATCTGCTGGCGCAAGATTGACAGTAATCCGACGCTGCGGGAATTCAAATCCCGAGTTGTGGATCGCGGCGCGAACACGATCTCGTGCCTCGCGGATGGCGGTATCCGGAAGCCCTACGATCGAAAATGACGGAAGACCTGCTGCAAGGTCAGTTTCGACCCGAACAGGAAGTGTCGTCAGGCCCACCATGGCCCGTGAATAAATCACTGAAAAGGACATGCGAGACGATTCTCTGGTCTCGCCACACGTTCAACAATCGGCCATCTGGCCGATTGTTCGCCTACAACGTGTTCGTGGTCTCCGGGTTTTGACTGCCCTGCTCAAGCTCGGCCACGCGCTTTTCTAAGACCGAGAGCTTCTCTAATGCTCGCGCGAGCATCTGCTGCTGAATCTCAAAATCTTCGCGAGTCACAACATCCATTCGGGTCAACGCCGAGGACAATGCGGCCTTCATGTGCTTTTCCACATCTGCGGCGGGCGATGAGGCCACGAGATCCGAGACGCGCTGCTGGAGATCAGCAAATGCCTTTGGGAGCGGCGGAAATGGAGGGAAAGGAGGCTTTTTCATGAGCCCAATTTAGCACGGGGCATCGATTCTGAAAACGCCCATCTCTGGTGCAAATCGGCACTCTCTCTGTGCACATGCTCCTGTTTCTAGCGAGATCCTGCGTAAATCTGGCCCATTTCAGCTGTAAAACCCGTCTTCTTTCCTGGCACGGCTTTCGCTTAGAACCCTCCGGAAACGTATTGCTATTTCCCTTACTAACCCCTCGGAGCCCTCCTATGAAAAAGACATTGATTGCCCTTTCCCTTGCCGCTGTATCCCTGCCCGCGCTCGCTCAGAAAGCGCCTGAGCCCGACGTCAGCCTGTCCGGTAACTTTGCCCTGGTATCCGACTATCGGTTCCGCGGCGTCTCCCAGTCTGATGTCGCCCCGGCCCTGCAGGGAGGGTTCGATCTTGCCCACAAAAATGGTTTCTATCTGGGCACCTGGGCGTCCAGCATCTCGGAATGGGCGAGCTTTGAAGGCGCCGGAATGGAATGGGACGTCTACGGTGGCTACAAGTTCTCTGTGGGGGACATCGGTGTAGACATCGGTAACCTGTATTACTACTACCCCAAGTCTGTCGGCAGCCCCAAGCCCAACACGAACGAGATCTATCTTGGTCTGAGCTACGGCCCCGTCACATTCAAGACGTCCTACGCGACGACCGATTACTTCGGTATCGCGAATAGCGACGGTACCTTCTACTACGATCTTTCCGGTTCTTTCCCCGTCGGCGAAGGCATGACGCTGCGTGCGCACTACGGCTACGTCGACATCAAGAACTCCGTCTCTGGATCCGATTACAAACTTGGTCTGGCCAAAGATGTGGGCGGTTACCTCCTTGCGCTGGATTACGTCGGCACCGGCGGTGACCTGAAAGACCTGGTATCTAACCAGCCGATTGGTGGCGGACGCACAAAAGATCTCGGTAAAGGGGGTCTGGTCTTCTCCGTCACGAAGACCTTCTAACTCACGCAAGCCCGACTGGGGCCATGCACATCATGACCCCATTTTCTAACAAGAGGACAACATGAAACTCATCACAGCAATCATCAAGCCCTTCAAGCTCGACGAGGTCCGTGAAGCCCTATCCACCATCGGTGTTCAGGGCATTACCGTCACCGAGGTCAAAGGCTTTGGCCGCCAAAAGGGGCACACCGAACTCTATCGTGGTGCGGAATATGTCGTAGATTTTCTGCCGAAAGTAAAAGTCGAGGCGGCGGTCTCGGACGAACTTCTCGAGCGTGCCATTGAAGCAGTGGAATCGGCTGCGCGAACCGGCAAGATCGGCGACGGAAAGATCTTCGTCTATGACCTGCAACAGGTCATTCGTATTCGGACCGGTGAAACCGGTCAGGACGCTCTTTGATCTGTTGACCCATTTTTGAACGAGGCTTTTATGAAAACTTTTTCTTCACTTTCCAAGGTTGCCGGATCCGCGCTCATTGCGGCTGGCACACTCGGCTTAGCTACCGCGGCCTGGGCGGCGGATGCACCCGCCGCCGCAGCGGCAGCAGCCGCTGCTGCACCACCCCCACCCGTTCCTAACAAAGGCGATACGGCTTTCATGATGCTCTCAACAGTCTTGGTGCTCTCCATGATTGTTCCAGGGCTTGCACTTTTCTACGGTGGACTTGTCCGTGCAAAAAACATGTTGTCAGTACTCATGCAGGTCATGGTGGGTGCATCGCTGATTTTTGTACTCTGGGCGATTTATGGGTATTCGCTTGCATTCACTGGCGGCAGCCCCTACTTCGGCGGGTTCGATAAGCTATTTTTATCCGGTATCACCGGCGACTCGGTTGCCGCCACTTTCAGCAAAGGCGTTGTCGTTCCTGAGCTGATGTTCGTGGCATTCCAGGGGACGTTTGCAGCGATCACTTGTGCGCTCATCGTGGGATCAGTTGCGGAGCGAATGAAATTCTCCGCTGTGCTTGCGTTCCTGGTGATCTGGTTTACCTTTGCCTACATTCCAACCGCACACATGGTCTGGTACTGGGACGGTCCTGACGCCATCACCGATGCGAAGTCTCTCGAGGCGGTCGTTGCTGCAGCAGGGGCGCTCTGGGCGAAAGGCGCACTGGACTTTGCAGGCGGTACGGTTGTTCACATCAACGCAGGTATTGCAGGGCTTGTGGCCGCCTACATGCTGGGCAAGCGCACTGGCTACGGCAAAGAGCCCATGCCCCCCCACAACCTCACCCTGACCATGGTCGGTGCAGCAATGCTCTGGGTGGGCTGGTTTGGTTTCAATGCCGGCTCTAACCTTGAAGCAACGGGCACGGCAGCACTTGCAGTGACCAACACGCTGTTTGCAACCGCAGCCGCAGTCGTTGCATGGACCATCGGCGAATCCATCTTCCGTGACAAGCCTTCGATGCTCGGTGCTGCCTCGGGTGCAGTGGCGGGTCTCGTGGCCATCACACCGGCCGCAGGATTTGTTGGGCTGGTTGGGGCGCTGGTAATCGGTGTTGCTGCAGGATTCGGTGGTCTCTGGGGCGTCACAGGTCTGAAGCGCCTCTTAAAGGCAGACGACTCACTTGACGTGTTTGGCGTCCATGGCGTCTGCGGAATTATCGGTGCCATCCTAACCGGGGTCTTTGCAGCACCATCTCTTGGCGGCACGGGCATCTACGACTATGTCGCGAACAAGGTCGGTGAGGAGTACTCGATTGGCGGCCAGGTGCTGATCCAGGCGGAGGCCGTGATCACCACGGTGATCCTCTCTGCAGTCGTCTCGGTGATCGCCCTGTTTATCGTCAAGATGATCATCGGACTACGGGTCTCTGAAGAGGCAGAACGTGAGGGGCTTGACGTGAGCTCCCACGGCGAAAAGGCCTATTACCTGTAATACGACCGCCGGGGGCCTGCCAACGGGCTCTCGGTGTTGTAACGCTGTTGTAACGAAGTCGTGGTCTCTCCAGTGGTTGGTTTTCTCCTTATCAGTAAGTCTTGATGCCCGTCAGTTCGCTGACGGGCATTTTTTTCGGCACACGCTTGGGTACCGCCATCGCTCGGCTTGGATACAATGCCCAACTATGGTGCCTAGAATCCTTAACGCCCCTGAAGGGGCGAGCCCGCTGCTTCATCTCGAGCGGCAGATCCTTGATGCAAGCTCGGAGATCGAACACTGGTTCCGGTCTCAGTGGCTCAGTCACACGCCACCCTTTTACGCGTCGGTCGACCTTCGTAACGCCGGGTTCAAGCTCTCGGTCGTCGATACCAACCTATTCCCCGGCGGATTCAACAACCTCTCGGAGGATGCGCTTCCCCTAGCGGTTCAGGCCATGAGCGCGGCCGTTGAACGGCGCTGCCCTGACGTCAGACGGTTTCTGTTGATCCCAGAAAATCACACACGGAACACCTTTTACCTGACCAATGTCGCACGACTTGCCGCCTTACTGCAGCAGTCGGGACTTGAGATCCGCATTGGCACCCTGATCCCCGAGATTACCGAGGCAACGCCCGTCACGCTTCCCAACGGTAAGACCCTGGTGCTTGAGCCGATCATTCGCTCTGGAAATCGCGTCGGCGTAAAAGGGTTTGATCCTTGCGGCATCTTGCTCAACAACGACTTGTCGGCTGGAATTCCCGCCATTCTGCAAGGACTGGAAGGACAACAGGTGATTCCGCCCTTACACGCAGGATGGTCCGTGCGTCGTAAATCACAGCATTTCGCCTGCTACTCCAAAGTGGTCGCAGCGTTTGCCGAGCGCCTTCAGATTGACCCATGGGTGCTTGATCCCTATTTCGCCACCTGCACAGAAGTAGATTTTCATGCGCGATCGGGAGAGGCCTGCCTGGCCGATCAGGTCTCGACCATGCTGACAAAGATTCGCGAAAAATACGCGCTGCTCGGAATCACACAGACCCCGTATGTGGTCGTCAAGGCCGATGCGGGAACGTATGGCATGGGGGTGATGACCGTAAAAGACGCCAGTGAGGTCACCAACCTGAATCGCAAGCAGCGCAATAAGATGGCAGTGGTCAAAGAGGGGATGCAGGTGACCGACGTCCTCATTCAAGAAGGTGTTCCCACGCTAGAACTCGTGGATGATGCGGTCGCAGAGCCCGTTGTCTATATGGTGGACCGAACTGTCGTGGGAGGGTTTTATCGTGTGCATGCAGAACGCGGGCCCGATGAAAACCTCAACGCCCCTGGGATGAAATTCGCACCCTTAGCATTTGATGAAAGCTGTATGCAGCCGGACTACGCCAGTCACCCAGATGCCGCGCCCAATCGGTTTTATGTCTACGGTGTGGTCGCGCGACTCGCCCTGCTGGCCGCATCACTCGAGCTTGAGCAGGGTCGGCCATGAGCCAGCGACTACTCTTTCTTTGTGACCCCTTATCCGGGTTTGCCATCTATAAAGACACGACCTACGCCATGATGGTGGAAGCGCAGGCCCAGGGGGCTGTTGTGTTTGCCGCAACACCCGACCGATTGTCTGCGAAGACCAGCACGCCGAAATCCACACTCAGTGTCTATGCGGAACAAATTGAGATTCAGGGGTCGGGCGTTCAACCCTGGTGGAAGACGGTTGAATCAGGCTGGAAAGACATCCGAGAGTTCGACGTCATTCTGATGCGCAAAGATCCCCCCTTCGATCAGGAATACTTTGTCGCAACTCAGTTGCTCGATATCGCAAGTCGACTTGGGGTACGTGTTGTCAATGCCCCCGCGGCCTTACGGGACCATGGCGAAAAGATGGCCGCGCTCGAATTTCCCGAATTCACACCGCCGACACTCGTCTCCAGTGACCTGTCGTCTCTGAAGGCCTTTGCAGACGAGCATCAGAAGATCGTGATCAAGCCACTGGATGCCATGGGGGGTAGCGGGATTTTTGTCTTGGCCACGGAAGATCCGAATCTACCTTCGGCACTGGAGCTTCTTAC
>CAYPCG010000003.1:54284-68961 GCA_964409175.1 uncultured Burkholderiaceae bacterium | reverse complement strand
ACGCCCAATTAGTACTTGCGCTTGGGAAGCATCATGCTGCGAACGCGCTTATAGTGGCGCTTAACGGCAGCTGCCTTTTTACGCTTGCGCTCCGCGGTGGGCTTCTCATAGAACTCACGCGCACGCAGTTCGGTCAGAAGACCAATCTTCTCGATCGTGCGCTTAAAGCGACGGAGGGCGGCCTCGAAGGGCTCATTTTCTTTCACGCGAACAACAGGCATTTAGAATTTCTTCCAGTCAAAAAATAGTGGCAGGGAACCCGTAAGTATCGCGAACTCAAGGCTTTCTGGCAAGTGACAAACCGAACAGACCCCAATCCGGCGCCCTCTTCAAAAGGGGACACATCAAAACCCCTGATCGTTCTAGGAATCGAGACCTCCTGCGATGAGACAGGGGTGGCCCTGGTTCGCATTTCGAAACCGGCCGAGCCAGGGGCTTCGAATCGGGCGCCCGCCCGAGGGGAAATTCTCGCTCAAGCCCTGCACAGCCAGATCGCGCTTCATGCTGCCTACGGGGGTGTGGTGCCAGAGCTCGCCTCCCGTGATCATGTGATCCGACTCGCCCCCCTTACCCAGCAGGTATTGAGTGAGGCCGCGCTGAGCTGGTCAGATATTGACCTGATCGCCTTCACCGAGGGGCCGGGGCTTGCCGGTGCTTTGCTCGTCGGCGCCAGCGTCGCCCAGGGGCTTTCCTTCGCTTGCAACAAGCCAGTGATCGGCGTGCACCATCTGGAAGGCCACCTGCTCTCCCCGCTCTTGGAGCCAGAGGCACAAGACCTGGTCTTTCCATTTCTCGCGTTACTCGTCAGTGGCGGACACACCCAGCTCATGCGGGTCGACGGACTCGGTCGCTACACACTGCTTGGAGAGACGATTGATGACGCCGCTGGAGAAGCGTTTGATAAAAGTGCGCAGCTCTTGGGGCTTGGCTATCCCGGTGGGCCCGAAATCGGCAAATGGGCGTTAAAAGGTGATCCCAGGCGATTCGATCTGCCAAGGCCACTCGCAAAGCGCCCAACCCTGGACTTTAGTTTTGCTGGGCTCAAGACCGCAGTGCTCACCCATGTTCAGAAACTCAAAGCAGCGCACGCCTTAGATGACCAGGCCCGCGCCGATATGGCGGCGAGCGTTCAACAGGCCATCGTCGATGTCCTGATGCACAAAACAGAACGCGCCATTGCCGAAACCGGCATTCGGCAGCTCGTCATCGCGGGGGGAGTCGGCGCCAACCTTGCCCTCAGGGCGCGCCTGAAACAGCTAGAGCAGACACAACAGTGCCGCGTGATCTTTCCAGCGCCGAGCCTGTGTACCGATAACGGCGTGATGATTGCCTGGGCCGGCGGTCTTCGTGCACTTAGCCAACAGAATCGTACGGAGGCGGGGGCCTTTACCGTGCGTCCGCGTTGGCCGTTACATGAAATTAATCCCGCTTAAGACTTTTTCTTAAACGCCTTCTCTTCACCGGCGAGCAACGCGGCAATGTTTTGCTTGTGGCGGATGATGAGTAAGACCGAAATACCCAAGACCGCCCAGAAGATGACGCTCACGTCATAACGCCACAAGGTGATCAACGGTGCTGCCCCAGCGGCAGTCAAGGCCGCTAACGAAGAGACCCGTGTCACTCGGGCAACCACCAGCCAGATCAGGCCAACGCCAAAGCCCAACGTCAGATCAAGCGCTACCAATGCGCCAAAGGCTGTCGCCACCCCTTTCCCACCCTGAAAGCGAAAAAAGATCGGATAAAGGTGCCCAATAAAGACCGCGATCGCCGCGAGTGCGACCGCCGCAAGATGTAAGGATTCAGGAAGGACGGGAGTCACCACCTGGCGCACGACCAGCACCGCCACCACCCCCTTAGCCGCATCTCCTAGCAAGGTCAGTACTGCCGCGACCTTATCCCCACTGCGAAGCACATTCGTCGCACCCGGATTCTGAGACCCATAGGTACGCGGATCTGCAATACCCCGAAGACGGCTGACGACAATGGCAAAAGAAACAGACCCTAAGAGGTACGAGGCGAGTGCAGCAAGTGCAAGCGTCAGTTCTAAAGACATACCGAGATTCTATGCGCGCGGATGATGTTTTGCGTGGATGGACTTCAATCGGTCGTTGGCTACGTGGGTATAGACCTGCGTTGTCGAAATATCCGCATGACCAAGCAGCATCTGCACCACGCGCAGATCCGCCCCATGGTTGAGCAGATGCGTGGCAAATGCGTGTCGAAGCGTGTGCGGTGAGAGAGACATCTGGAGGCCGGCCTTAACCCCGTAGCGCTTGATCATCTTCCAGAAGCCCTGCCGGGTCATTGCCGCTGCGCGTTCGGTGACAAACAAGGCGTTGGCTGTTTTTCCTGATAACAATAGGCCACGAGACGTTTGCAGATACCGTGATAACCAGCTGAGGGCCTCCTCGCCAATCGGGACAAGGCGCTCCTTGTCTCCTTTGCCAATCACACGAACAATTCCATCATTAAGGGAAACATCCACGCTTCTTAGCTGAATGAGCTCGCTCACTCGAAGACCGGCGGCATACATCATCTCTAACATCGCGCGATCACGAAGCCCCGCAGCAGTCTCCGTATCAGGCGCATTGAGTAGCGCGTCGACCTGCGCCTCGATGGGGGCCTTCGGAAATCGCGCCGGGCGCTTCGCACTCTTGAGCAACAGGCAAGGATCATCGGCGCGACGCCCCTGATTCATCAGCCAGCCGTAATAGCGACGCATCGAAGACAGGCGTCGATTCGAGGTCGTCGCCCGGATGCTGCGAAACCGCTCCGAGAAGTAACGGCTCAGTTGTTCCGAGGATGCCTGTGCAAGTCCAGCACCACCCATCCCAAACAACCAGGAGGCAAGATCGTGAAGGTCTTGACGGTAGGCAGCAAGCGTATTCTTCGACAGACCATCCTCGAGCCATAACGCATCACAAAATCGATCGATTTCTGCGCTATCTTCGGGGGCAATCGCCAAGACACTTTTCTTCTGATTTGCCATGAACGGATTCTCCCTGCTTTTTCCTGACTTCGCCATGATTGCCGCAGGCTTCTTGATGGTGCGCTCTGGCTGGCTTCATCGTGACTTCTGGGAAGGAGCCGAGAAGCTGGTCTACTTCGTCTTGTTGCCAGCCCTGCTGATTGCAGCCATTACCCGCAGCGACCTGAGCTCAGGGCAGACGGGGCTTGTTGTTCAGATCACGCTGCTCGGTATGGTGATCGCGGCGGGCCTTGGCATCCTCACCCGTTGGATCCCCGGCGTGAGTCGCAGTGACTGGGCCTCTGGAATTCAGTGCGCCTTTCGCTTTAATGCCTACATCGGCTTTGCGGTTGCCGCGCGGGCGGCAGGAAGCGAAGGACTCGCCATCACCGCAGTGCTGCTCAGCCTATCGGTACCGTTGGCAAACTTCCTTGCCGTCTTTTTCCTTGCTGACAGTTTCCATCCCATCAAGCTCTTCAAAGAGCTCTCCCGCAATCCTCTGGTCATTGCTACGGCCATTGGGCTCACGTTAAACCTGTTAGGCATGATGCCCCCCGATCTCATTACGACCATCTTAGATCGCGCAAGCTCGGCTTCACTCGCACTCGGGCTGCTCTGCGTCGGTGCAGGTTTAAGCTTCTCCGGAATTACGAATCGTGCAGGACAGATTCAAACCATTGCCGTCACCAGCATCAAACTGATCGCGCTACCGGGCGTGACATGGGCCTTGTGCTGGTGGCTCGACATCTCTGGAACCCAACGTGATATCGCCGTCCTGTTTGCGTCACTGCCCACCGCAACCAGCGCCTACATCCTAGCGGCGCGGATGGGCGGCAATGGCCCCCTCGCCGCAGGCATGGTCTCCATATCGACCCTGGTGTCGATGGCCACCATTACAGGGTGGTACGCGTTACTGCGTGCCTTCCCCTAGAGCCCAGCGCACATGTTCGCGCACGAGCGCAGAGGGATCGTCTTGACGGGTCGCCAATGCCGTCCGAAGTTGGCTACGAAGCGGCTCAGTACAGGATGCAGACTGCAGGCTGTTCCCCATCGCGATCGCAATGTTTCTGAGCCAGCGTTCATAGCCAATCCGCAGAATTGCACTGCCTTGATGGCGTGTCTGAAAGTCGGATGCACTCCAGGCAAAGAGCGTGATCAGATCAGCATCGTCAAGTCCATGCCGAACATCAAAATCCGGCAAGGTCGCCTGCTGGGCATATTGGTTCCAAGGGCAGATCGCCTGACAGTCGTCACAGCCGTAGATACGATTCCCCATCAGTGGGCGTAGCGCCGGATCGATGACCCCAGGGTGCTCGATCGTGAGATACGAAATACAGCGGCGCGCATCGAGCTGATAAGGGCCGATAAAGGCCGCGGTTGGGCAGACATCCAGGCACTTAGTGCAGCTTCCACAATGTCCTTGCGGCGCACTTACCGGTAAGGGCGCAAACTCACGCGCCGCCAGTGGCATATCGGTCAGCAGCACCCCGAGAAAAAACATCGATCCCTGTTCTCGGTTGAGCAGCAGCGTATGTTTCCCTCGCCAACCAAGCCCGGCGCGGCGAGCCAACTCGACCTCCAAGACAGGGGCAGAGTCAACGCAGGCCCGAAACTGATACTGACCCGCAGCGCGTTGGTCGAGCTGTTCGGCAAGCTGCGTCAATCGCCGCCGAAGCACTTTGTGATAGTCCCTTCCACGCGCATAGACTGAGACCACAGCACGAGACGGCTGCTCAAGTGACGCAAAGTGATCCCGCTGCCAGCCCGCAGCCGTCGATGACGCCGAGGCCTCACCGAGATCCGCCAGATAGTCCATCGCCACGACGATCGCCCGCAGATGCACTGCGGGACGATGAAGCAGCCCTGCCGGGAACTCGCGAAGATCGGTATTGCGCGCAAGATAGTCCATCTCCCCCGCAAATCCCTTTGCAAGCCAGTCACGAAAGGGAACCATCGCGTCTGACAGGCTGTCTTTCGCATCAAGATCGACAACGCCAAGTCGACGGAAACCCAGCGACTTGGCCATTAGAATGAGGTCCTGTCTATCGTCCGTCATGCGCGAAAGTATGAGCCAAAATCCCTCCTCACTGCTCGACGTCTCCGTCACCAAGGTCGGGGAATCGGCCGCTGCGTCGACCGCGGCCGCGACGGCAGCGATGGTGACGCAGGCCATGCATGCCTCAAACGGTGGTGCCTGCAGAATCTACATTCACGGGAACTTAGGGGCTGGCAAAACCACATGGGTGCGCGCATTTCTGCGCGCTTGTGGCATCGAGGGGCGCATTAAAAGCCCAAGTTTCAGTGTGGTGGAGTCCTATGACCATGACAGCATCACCTTCCATCATCTGGACTTCTATCGCCAGACCGACCCGCTGGCCTGGCAAGGGGGTGGCCTGCGCGACATCATGACGGAGTCCGCGGTGATCCTCGTAGAGTGGCCTGAACATGCGTCGGGACTTCCCCCTCCTCACGTCGAGCTATGGATCGACTGGGCTTTCCCTGATCAGGCCGACGGCCCAAGACAGCTACGGTTCGTCATGGGTCGTCCATCGGATGCCATCGATTTCAGTCCCAGCCTTGCCGTTTGGCGAGAGTCAGTTCAGAGACTCTCTGAGAACACCTGACCTAGGTTGTCTTCCTTCATGCGTTCCCAACAGCGCCGTCATCTGCTCCTCTCGACAGGAGCAACCTTACTGATTGGTCTGCGGTCGAGCCCTACGCTCGCCGCGGAAATCATGGCGGTCCGTGTCTGGCCAAGCCGAGACTACACACGAATCACGCTTGAACATCAGACAGAGACACTTCGGTACACCACGCGGATCCTTGAAAACCCACTCCGCTTCGTGATGGATCTTGAAGATGTCACGCTGACAGGTGCACTCAATGGACTCACTGCTCGCGTTGCAGGCACGGACCCGTACATTCAACAGGTGCGAGTAGCGCAGTATCAGGCCAGAACCGTTCGTATCGTGTTCGACTTAAAGCAAGAGGTTCGTCCCGAAGTCTTCAGTCTTCCAGCGATCGCGCAGTATCAAAACCGTCTTGTCATTGATCTTTTCTCCGCGGTTGATGACGACCCACTGATGCGCTTTCTTGCCTCGTATGAAAGGGCCCAGGCGACACCCCCCGCCGTGGCGCGTGCCCCCAGTCTCACGGACCCCAACGCGCCACCAACACGCCGCGATCGACGGCCCGTGGTCGATCGACTCGTGACGATCGCACTCGATGCAGGACATGGCGGCGAGGACCCCGGAGCCATTGGAAAGCGTGGGACATTTGAAAAAGACATTGTTCTGAATATTGCTCGGCGGTTAAAGCGCATCATTGATGAAGAGCCCAATATGCGGGCCTATCTCACCCGAGACGGTGATTATTTTGTACCGCTCCATGTTCGCGTCCAGCGTGCACGCCGGGTCCAGGCAGACCTGTTTGTCTCCATCCACGCGGACGCCTGGATCTCGCCGACAGCGCGAGGATCATCGATCTACGCGCTGTCAGAGAAAGGCGCATCGAGCGCTGCCGCCAGATGGATGGCCAATAAAGAAAATAGTGCCGACCTGGTAGGTGGGTTAAATATCCGACACAAGGAGCGCGCCATTGCGGAGGTCTTGCTCGATATGTCCACCACCGCACAAATCAAAGATTCGCTGAAACTTGGGCGCGCCATGCTGCAGGAAATCCGTGGCATCAATACCCTTCACAAGACACAGGTCGAGCAGGCCGGCTTTGCGGTCTTGCGGGCGCCAGAGATTCCGTCGGTATTGGTAGAGACCGCCTTCATCAGTAACCCCGATGAGGAGGCGAAACTCAAAGATGAGGACTACCAAGAGCAGATGGCCCAGGCGCTGCTTGCAGGCATTCGACGCTATTTCCGCGCCAACCCTCCGCTGGCGAAGTCCCGCATGATGTAGGCTTCTCTGCTTCACATCTTTGCGCCACTTTGACTCATGCCTATTCGTCTTCTTCCAGATGCCCTGATTAGCCAGATTGCCGCGGGCGAGGTGGTCGAACGACCGGCGTCGGTCGTTAAAGAGCTACTCGAAAATGCAATCGATGCAGGGGCCCAGTCTATTTCTGTGGAGCTCGATGACGGTGGGTCGCGCAGCATCCGCATCCGAGACGACGGGGCCGGAATCCCCCCCGACGAACTTCCCCTTTCTGTTGCTCGGCACGCAACAAGCAAAATTGCCTCGCTCGACGATCTTGCTCAGGTGCTCACCCATGGATTTCGCGGCGAAGCGCTCGCAGCCATTGGATCAGTCTCCCGAATGGCGATTACAAGTAAGACAGCCGACAGCGCGCACGCGATGCGCATCGATAATCACGAAGGACGCTGGATAGTCTCGCCCGCCTCGGGGCCCCAAGGCACCCACATCGAGGTCGCGGGACTCTTTGACCAGGTCCCGGCGCGCAAGCGGTTTCTGAAATCTGCAGCCACTGAACTCAATCATTGCAAAGACGCCGTCACGAAGATCGCGCTCATTCGGCCAGAGATCAGCTGGCTACTGAGCCACCAAGGCCGCGCCCTGGTCCGCTATCCCGCAGGGGATGCGGAGAGTCGAATCCTTCAGGTGCTTGATCTCGGTGCGGAACACCTACGGCGGGTCGATACACAGGCTGGACCCATGCGGATTCGTGCCTGGCTTGCATCCCCCACCCAGTCACGCGCGCGTGCCGATGACCAGTACTTTTATGTCAATGGTCGATCTGTTCGCGACCGGGTGCTCATGCATGCCGTTCGCAGTGCCTACAGCGATGTACTGCACGGCGATCGGCAGCCTGCCTTCGTGCTTGCACTGGAGATCGATCCAACGCTCGTCGACGTCAACGTCCACCCCGCGAAAAGCGAAGTTCGTTTTCGGGAAAGTCAGGCCGTTCATCAAGCCGTGGCGCGCGCGATTCGAGAGGCGCTCGCCAGTTCGATCGACACCCGATCGTCTGATCCTGTCATGTCGACGGCGCAGACGCCAAGCGCCTGGTCGCCCATGGTGTCTCGTGAGCTGGCATTGCCGCCGGTTCAAGGGTCCGTGTCCGCCTCAAGACTATTCGCCGCGGAGCCAACCGCCTTCCCGCGCCCGTTCCGCTCGGTCTCATCGGGGTCGCAGGCGCACGCCCCTATTTCCGGGAACGAAGAACACCCGTTGGGATTTGCACTGGCCCAGTGTCATGGCGTTTATATCTTGGCCCAGAATCGTCACGGTCTGGTCATGGTCGATATGCACGCAGCGCACGAGCGGATCGTCTACGAATCGATGAAGCAGCAGGCGGACGTCCAGGGCGCGATGGCAAGCCAGACCCTTCTTAACGCGATTCCGCTTTCGATGACCGCACTCGAACTCGAGATGATCACCCTGCACGAGACGACACTGGCACAGCTTGGATTTCAAATCTCCCTGCTCGGCGACCAACAGATCGCGATTCGGGCAGTCCCTGTGCTCTTATCTGATGCGGATCCTACGTCGCTCGTTCGCGACACACTCGCAGAGCTTGCAAAATTCGGATCGGTATCGGCAATTGAAGCGCAGCGAAATGAGATCCTTGCCACGATGGCCTGTCATGCGGCGGTGCGAGCAAATCGTCAGCTCACGATTCCGGAGATGAATGCCTTGCTCCGCGAAATGGAACGAACAGATCGCGCCGACCAGTGCAATCACGGACGGCCCACCTGGGTTCAGTTCTCCATGGCGGAACTGGATCGACTGTTTATGCGCGGACAGTAGATGCTGTGTATTCTTGGGCCTACGGCCAGCGGAAAATCCTCGCTCGCACTCGCGCTGGCCCGTCGGCGCGGTGACATTGAGATCATCAGCATGGACTCGGCCTTGGTCTATCGCGGCATGGATATCGGCACAGCAAAGCCAAGTCCGTCCGAGCAGGCCGAGATCCGGCATCACTTAATTGACCTGATTGACCCAGTGGAATCGTATTCGGCAGCACGCTTCTTAAGCGATGCTGAATCTGCTGCAGCAGACATCCGGTCTCGAGGAAAAGTGCCGCTCCTGGTGGGCGGCACGATGCTCTACTACAAAGCGCTGCGAGAAGGGCTCGATGATCTGCCGAGTGCACCCACATCGTTACGCGATGCGATCGCAGAAGAGGCACGATCAATCGGCTGGCCAGCACTCCATCAACAGCTTAGTGACATCGATATCGAAACGGCCTCACGACTGAAACCTAACGATGCACAGCGGATCTCACGCGCCTTGGAGCTCTACCGGTTTACCGGAAAACCGATGTCTCAACTTATTCGCGAAAGTGCAGCGCGTACGCCGTCCCCCCTTGCCGATCAGCTCATCACGATTGCGCTGATGCCCGAAGATCGCTCGATGCTTCACGACAGGATTGGGCAGCGTTTTCATCAGATGTTGGCAGCCGGATTTCTTGATGAGGTGCGTCAACTCATGCAGGACAGTCGACTCCATCCAGACCTGCCAAGCATGCGATGTGTCGGCTATCGACAAGCCTGGGATCATTTAGCAGGATCAATCTCTTTTGATGGGTTTGTCGAGGCGGGCATCGCCGCGACTCGCCAGCTTGCGAAACGACAGATCACCTGGCTGAGAAGTTTTCCTCACCTCATCGTGCAGGATCCATTCACCGCTGATCCGCGGGCCATTGAAGAATTCTGTCTCCGGCAGATGACGCAATCGCGCTAACAGAGCCCTAGGATGCGTCTGACCGTGATGTCTTGGTGAACAAGATTGCCAAAAGGGTGCCCAGCCCAAGCCGCTCGACACGCCGCATTGCGGCCGTCAACAGTGCCCAAGCGACTGCCAGATAGGCCAGCGCGATGAGCAACAAGGCCCACACCCCCCACGGTTCCCAGACGAGAATTAAAAGAAGTGCGGACAGTGCCACACTGGCAAGCCCCAGGGCACACACGCCAAGCCCCGCAAAAAACACTGTCACCGCGAGACGCCTGCGCACCATCGCGAGCTCAGCAGCGGCGAGATCGAAACGATTGGACACCAGGCGCAACGCACCTTGTAACAGCAGGCCTAAGACGGGCCATAAGCCGGTGCGCTGGCTGCCCGAAGCGTCGGTCATCAACGTCGCCCGGTTTACTTGCGCGCGATAAGGAGCCCTACCAGAGTCCCAACGACCGCCGCCACACCCACTGCCTGCCAAGGGTGGTCGTGGACATAGGTATTGGTGCTGGTGGCTAAGGCCTTACTCTTCTCCACTGCTTTAGTCTGGATCTGTTGTACCTGCGCGAGCGCAGAGTCCAGCATCGCAACGCCCTGGGCGCGCAGGGCATCCGCGCGATCGCCACTGAGCGACTTTGCCTCGTGAAATAGCTTCTGTGCATCACGCACAAGCAATTCTGTGTCTGCGCGTACGGCCCGTAACTGTTCGTCCAGCATCGCTTCACTCCATGATCAGAAAGAGCCTCTACTCTATTCAGACCACGTCAGACGATCACACACTGAGGTTGGAAGTTGACACGATCGTGACCCCTTCACGAAGCGCACGCTTGGCAAACCGTAGCACCTGTTTGTCTTTAGAGACTAGCAGGCATGGCCGAAGGCTGTACGCCAGATCCAGGAATTTCTGATCATCCTTGTCTTTGCAGCGCCATGGTGAACGCACGATCTGACTCGCGTTGTGAAATGTCGATCGACGCTGCCAGTCTGCAAGTACCGTCTGCTGTGCGTCGGATGAGAGTCCAAACTTAGGCCGCGCGAGAACATCTAGAAATTCTGCGTGGGTCTCCTCGCTGACGACCGGCAGTAGCTTGCCTGACAATATCTGTGCGTTGAGCGCAGTGCTCCTCGGATCCTGAAAGACATAGATATCCAACAATATGTTGGTGTCGATCACGATGGGGATCGGCGACAACGATGAAGACCTGCCGTGTCGCTAGACCTGAACGATGGTCTGCGCCTCGTCACCCTGTCGCAAACGAATCTGACCAATGCGATAGACCCGCTCTCCCTGAGCGGTGAGCGTTGCTGCGACCGCCTCTGCCTGCTCCGCCTGTACGACCACCACCATCCCAATGCCGCAGTTAAAGACTCGATGCATCTCATCCCGCGGCACATTGCCCTGCGACTGCAGCCAACGCATCACAGGCGGCATGGTCCAAGACGACTCCTGCAGGACGGCCGTTAATGACTCCGGTAGCACCCGCGGGACGTTCCCAACAAGGCCGCCTCCCGTAATGTGGGCCATGGCCTTGATCGCTACACGATGCTGTGAGAGCGCGGCGAGCATCGGTTTTACATAGAGTCGTGTTGGCGCCATGACGAGATCAGCAAGCGGTGCCTCCGCCCCAGGTATCGCGACAGCATTGAGCGCTGATGCAGAGAGTTCGCCACAGGCATGTTCGAGTACCTTTCTCACCAACGAATACCCATTGCTGTGGAATCCGCTCGACGCCAACCCCAACAAGACATCACCCGCCTGTACACGGCTGCCGTCAAGGATCTGATCTCGCTCGACGGCGCCGACTGCAAATCCCGCGAGGTCGTACTCGCCATCCGGGTACATGCCCGGCATTTCCGCGGTCTCCCCACCAATCAGCGCACACCCCGATTGCTCACACCCCTTGGCAATGCCGCCGACAACAGCCGCAGCGGTGTCGACCGATAGTCGTCCGCAGGCAAAATAGTCTAGGAAAAATAAAGGCTCGGCACCCTGGACCAGAATGTCGTTCACGCTCATCGCCACCAGATCAATGCCTACCGTGTCGTGCCGATCGAGACGAAACGCCAGTTTCAGCTTTGTCCCAACACCATCCGTTCCGCTGACCAAGACCGGATCCCGGTATTTCTTCGGAACCTCGAACAACGCACCAAATCCGCCGATACCCCCTAGGACCTCAGGCCGCATCGTCCGCTTCGCCAAAGGCTTGATACGATCCACCAAGGCGTCGCCCGCATCAATGTCGACACCCGCGTCGCGATAGGTCATTGGGGTCGTCGCTGACGGGCTCGGTTTTTCTGAAGTCATGGCGGGTTTCTTTCTAAAATCGCCATTTTATTGAACTTGTTGACCGTTCGCGGTCTTTTGGAAGCCATGCAGTTACCTTTACCCCTGATCGAACCGCCGGATCCGGACCTCCGAGATGGGGCGATCGGACAGAATTCGGCCGCTCTGGCGGCCCTTCGCGCGATGGCAGAGGGTCAGCCCCAGGCGCCTGATCGACTGTTCCTCTGGGGAGCGCCAGGATGCGGCAAGAGCTTCTGGCTCAGGGCATGGGCCAGCCACCTCGGCACACGGGGGCGGTTGGTTCAATGTGGCCAGCCGAACGGCCCCTCAATCGCCGGCGAGATTCTCGCCGGGATTGCCGCGATGGGCGGACCACAGGCGCCGCAACTATGGCTTATTGATGATGTTGATCAGATTGATCAGGACACGGCAAGCGCGCTGTTTCAACTCTACAATGCTGCCCTTGAGTTCAATCATCGTCTTGTCGCGACCGCCGGTCAGTCGCCCCTTCGCCTGTCCCTTCGGGAGGACCTTCGCACCCGACTTGGACAGGGATTGATCTTTGAGCTACAAGACTTAAGTGACGACGAAAAACAACATGCCTTACGCGAAAGAGCCCAGCGGCTCGGCATGCCCCTTTCCGAGGACGTATTGACCTATCTCATGACCCGGCAGTCTCGGGATCTCGGCCATCTGACTGGGATCCTCGATGCACTCAATCAGTTCGCGCTATCGCATCAGCGACCCGCAACGATCCCTCTTCTCAAATCGCTCCTCGATTCCCTTGATGCAACTCGCCCTCTTTGATCTTGACAATACGCTGCTGCCCATCGACAGCGATGTCTCTTGGGCCAAATTCCTGATTGATCGTGCGATCGTCGATGCAGACTGGTATGCCAAGCGCAATGACACGTTCTACGCCCAGTACTGCGCAGGCACCCTCGACATCTACGAATTTCTCGAGTTTCAACTCGCCCCATTGGCGCGCCATCCTCGCGCACAGCTCAACACGCTGCGAGAATCCTTCATCGAAGAAGTGATCCGTCCGCATGTGCTGCCGCAGGCCAAGGCACTCGTCCAGGCCCATCAAGACAGCGGGGCACTGTGTGCCATCGTCACGGCAACAAATTCATTCATCACAGGACCGATCGCCAAAGAATTTGGTATTGATCACTTGATCGCAACAGAAATCGAGGTCGATGCACGAGGAGAGTTCACGGGTAAGCCATCGGGACTCCCTAGTTTTCGAGAGGGCAAGATCACTCGGGTCGAACAATGGCTCGCACTGCTGAATCGCGGCCTATCTGATTTTTCACAGTCCACTTTTTACAGTGACTCATTTAATGACCTGCCGCTACTGGCCCGCGTGACGCATCCCGTCGCCGTCAATCCCGACCAACGACTACTTGCGCATGCCACCGAGCAGCAATGGAAGGTGCTGCATCTGTTTGATCGATCCGAGAGCACGGACGACTAGCCTGCGATGATCAAGAAACTCTTTACAAAGCTCGCAAAGCTCGCTCCGGGACGACTCTCTCCAAAAGCCCTACGCCGCAGCACTGGGAAGGCAGTGCCGCGCGAACCCGAGGTCTTTAAAGGGGCGAAGATTGGGGTCGATCATCGACTGGTCTCCCAGGGGGCGATGCGGACGATCGAAGGTCTACAAAAGGCAGGCTTCGAGGCATTCCTCGTCGGCGGCGCCGTTCGTGATCTGCTGCTCGGCATCCGGCCCAAAGACTTCGATGTCGCTACCAATGCTGAACCGGAGCAGGTGCAACGCGCCTTCCGTCGTGCCCGCATCATCGGCCGGCGTTTTCGACTCGTCCATGTCATGTTCGGTCCAGAAACGATTGAGGTGTCGACCTTTCGTGCACTACAGGCCGATGATATCGACGTCGATGAACACGGACGGGTGCTTCGCGACAACGTCTTTGGGGAGCAACACGAGGACGCCACGCGACGAGACTTCACAGTCAACGCCCTCTACTACGACCCCATTAGCGACAAAGTGCTCGACTACCACCATGGGGTAAAAGACCTCAAGGCACGCGTTCTGCGCATGATCGGTGACCCGACGCACCGATACCGAGAAGACCCCGTCCGTATGCTGCGTGCCGTTAGGCTATCGGCCAAACTCGGGCTGTCTATCGATAAGGCCACACAGGCCCCCATTCGTGAACTCGCTGAGCTCATTCACAACGTCCCCAACGCGCGGCTCTTTGACGAAATGCTCAAGCTGCTCCATTCGGGCAACGCCTACCAGGGACTACAGCAACTCCGCGAAAGCGGTCTCCATCACGGCTGTCTGCCACTTCTCGATCTTGTCTTTGATGCCAAGGATCCGAAGTCGATCGACTTTGTTGCGCGGGCCCTTCGTTCCACCGATGCACGGATTCATGCAGGCAAACCGGTCTCCCCCGGATTCTTATTCGCTGCCCTTCTCTGGGATCTGGTCAATCTAGGGTGGCAGCGACGACTGGCCGCCGGAAGCCATCTCATCCCAGCGCTCAACGAAGCGATTGATGAGGTGATTGATCAGCACCTGGATGCCCTGGCGATCCAGAGACGATTTGTCTCCGATATGCGGGAGATCTGGCTGATGCAGCCGCGATTCGAAAAGCGTCAGGGCGCCACTGTGCATCGACTGCTCGAGCACATCCGTTTCCGGGCCGGCTATGACTTCATGCTGTTACGTGCGGAGGCAGGGCAGTGTGATGCCGACATTGCGCAGTGGTGGACAGACTTTATCGACGCGGATCAGGCGACACGCGCCGAACT
>CAYPCG010000003.1:0-54184 GCA_964409175.1 uncultured Burkholderiaceae bacterium | reverse complement strand
GCGCACGGCATCACCCGATGGTCGCAGACTTGATGCGACAATCGGCGTATGACGGAATCTTCACCATCCTCGCTCCCGCAGGCCCCCTGGGCGGATCGCTTCCGCTCGATTGTCATTGAGGGACCGATCGGCGTTGGCAAGAGCAGTCTCGCGTTAAAGTTTGCGGCGAGATTCGGCTACACACCGTTGCTCGAGGCCCCCCAAGAGAATCCGTTTCTCGCGAAGTTTTATCGTGACAGTGCCCGCTATGCGCTGCCGACCCAGCTGTTTTTTCTATTTCAACGTCTCGACCAGCTGCGAGAGCTTGCGCAACGCGACATGTTCAACGAGAACATCATCTCGGATTTCATGATTGATAAAGATCCATTGTTTGCGCGACTCACGCTGTCCGACGAAGAGCTTGCCCTCTATCGGAAGATCTTTGATGCCCAACGGCCACAGGCCCCCATTCCGGATCTGGTCATCGTGCTGCAAGCGTCTGCAGATGCGCTGATTGAGCGCATTCGTCAACGGGGTGTCCCGATGGAGCAGCATATGTCTGAGGACTACCTCCGACGGTTATCGGAGACATACACTGATTTTTTCTACCACTACGAGACAGCGCCTGTGCTGTTCGTCAACACAGAGCAGCTTAATCCCATCGAGCGGGATGCAGACTTTGAGACTCTGATTCAACAGATTGCCCAGTTCCGAGGACGGCGGTCTTTTTTCAATGCGCTAAATAGTTAGCCATCACCAGCCCTTTGAGTTCATGAAAATAGTTCACACGATTAGCGATCTTCGGGCCCAGCTCCGCGGGCAGCTGCGTACCGCGTTTGTCCCCACGATGGGCAACCTACACGATGGTCACCTCTCCCTGATGCGACTTGCTGCCAATCACGGGGACCCCGTCGTGGCCTCGATCTTCGTGAATCGATTGCAGTTTGCGCCCCACGAGGACTTTGACAAGTATCCGCGCACCCTAGAAGAAGATATCGCGAAGCTCGAAAAGGAAGGGGTCTATGTGCTCTTTGCGCCGGATGAGCGCGAGATGTATCCCGTGCCACAGGACTATCGCATCAGTCCTCCACAGGATCTCGGTGACATTCTCGAAGGAGAGTTTCGACCAGGATTCTTTGCGGGGGTCACCACCGTCGTCATGAAGCTCTTTCAGTGCGTACAGCCACAGGTCTCGGTCTTCGGAAAAAAGGATTATCAACAGCTCATGATCGTGCGTCGTATGTGTGAACAGTTTTCCATTCCGACCGAGATCATTCCTGGCGAAACCATCCGAGAATCCGATGGACTCGCCATGAGTTCGCGTAATCGCTATCTCAGCCCAGACGAACGACAAGAGGCGGTTTGGTTATCGAAAACCTTGCAGCAGGTGGCAACACGAGTACGTGATGGCCAAAAAGCAATGGCCTTATCGCCGGCAGACATCACAGATCTGGAGACCGCCGCTGCGCAGATTCTGAATCAACGGGGCTGGAAGACGGATTACATCGCGGTCCGTCGGCGCAAAGATCTAAAGCCAGTAATGCCAGAGGATCTTGCGCAGCCCGATCAGTTAGTCGTGCTCGCAGCCGCCAAGCTTGGCGCGACACGACTCATCGACAACCTCGAAATCTGACCCCAGAAGCACAACACCCGCGCAATGCGCGGGTGTCAGATCTGCATCAGGAGACGCGAGAGCAGGTAAAACTCTAGCGAATTAGGATTGCAACGATCAGCGCTAGAAGGAAGACCACCGCCATGGTCTTCAGGATCGTTCGAGCGTTCTTCTCCGGTGGGTTCATGACGCCTGCGCCTCTGCCTTGCTGGCCCGCCAGGTCAAGAACTTGCCGATGGCAATCACGAGCACCAAGCCGATCCATGACAGGGTGTGTGCGGGGATCCCCATCGACACCGAGAAGAAATCACGTAAGGCCGGATCCGTCTGAATCATTTCGCCCGCGAGATAGCCCAGAAGACCCCCACCAGCCACCACGATCCAGCTAAATCGGTTCATCAGCGAAAGGACCAGCTTCGAGCCCCAGACCACCAGGGGAATAGACAGCGCCAGACCGAAGACCAGCAGGAACATGCTGCCTTTGGCGGCCCCTGCAACGGCAATCACGTTGTCTAACGACATCGCAAAATCCGCAATCACAATCGTCTTAATCGCGGCAAGAAGCTTGTCTTTCGCCTCGATCTCGTGGCCTTCGTCTTCGTTTTGCGGCATGACTAACTTCACGCCAATCCAGACTAACAAGAGTCCGCCGACAGTCTTCAGGTAAGGAATTTCTAAGAGCTGAACAGCGAATCCGGTCAGTACCACGCGTAACGCGACGGCGGCGAAGACGCCCCAGAAAATACCCAGTCGACGCTGCTTCTCAGGCAGGTTACGGCAGGCTAACGCAATCACGATCGCGTTATCGCCCGACAGCAGCAGATCAATCCAGACGATCTGAAGAAGGGCAATCCAAAACGCAGTACTTCCGAATTCCATGTTTTTTTCCTAGTGGTTACAACACTGACTTCAGTAACTTACCCATCTCAGACGGATTCTTCGTGGTCTTGATCCCACAGGCTTCCATGATCTCGAGCTTCGCCTGGGCGGTGTCTGCGCCACCGGAAATCAGCGCGCCGGCATGTCCCATCCGTTTTCCTGGAGGTGCCGTGACCCCTGCAATAAAGCCAACGATGGGCTTTTTCATGTTGGCCTTGGCCCACTCCGCTGCGTTGACCTCGTCGGGGCCGCCAATCTCACCGATCATGATGACGGCGTCCGTGTCTGGATCATCGTTAAAGAGCTTGAGCACATCAATATGCTTGAGTCCGTTGATCGGGTCGCCGCCAATACCAACGGCCGATGACTGGCCCAGCCCCATTTCCGTCACCTGTCCGACAGCCTCATAGGTCAGCGTCCCGGAACGCGAGACGATCCCGATACGACCCTTGCGATGAATATGACCCGGCATGATGCCAATCTTGATCTCTTCTGGCGTGATCAGGCCGGGGCAGTTAGGACCAAGTAACAGGGTGCGCTTATTCTGCGCCTTCATCTTATTCCGCACGACCATCATGTCGCGCACGGGGATCCCTTCGGTAATACAGATCGCTAGGTCAAGGTCGGCTTCGACGGCCTCCCAGATGGCATCTGCAGCACCGGCGGGCGGCACGTAGATCACGGACACGGTGGCCCCGGTTGCGGCCTTCGCCTCTTTGACCGACGCATAAATCGGGATGCCCTCGAAATCCTCACCCGCTTTTTTCGGGTTCACGCCAGCGACAAAACAGTTTTTACCGTTGGCATAGTCGCGACACATCCGGGTATGGAACTGACCTGTCTTGCCAGTAATCCCTTGGGTGATGACCTTTGTATCTTTATTAATCAGAATCGACATGTTGTTTGTTCTCCCTGGCCCTGGTTACGCGGCTTTTTTAGCGGCATCGACAACGCGCTGTGCGGCGTCGGCCATCGTGTCAGCAGTGATGATGGGTAGACCCGAGTCCGCAAGAATCTTCTTGCCCTGATCCTCGTTCGTCCCCTTCATGCGCACCACCAGCGGCACCGTCAACCCAACGGCTCGGGACGCGGCAACCACCCCTTCAGCAATCACATCGCATCGCATGATGCCGCCGAAGATATTCACCAGAATCGCTTTGACATTCTTATTGCCCAGCATGATCTTGAAGGCTTCGGTAACTTTTTCAGTCGTCGCACCACCGCCCACATCCAAGAAGTTCGCCGGCTCACCACCGAAGAGCTTGATCGTGTCCATCGTCGCCATGGCCAGTCCTGCGCCATTGACCAGACAGCCAATGTTTCCATCAAGCTGGATGTAAGCAAGGTCAAACTTTGATGCCTCGATCTCAGCGGGATCTTCTTCATCCATATCCCGCATCTCGACAATCTCAGGATGACGGTACAGCGCATTCGAGTCGAAGTTCCATTTCGCATCCAGCGCAATCACCCGGCCATCGCCCGTGAGAATGAGCGGATTAATTTCGGCCAATGAGGCATCGGTATCCCAGAACGCCTGATATAACCCTTTAAGTACCGTGCGCGCCTGCGACAGCGACGCCGAAGGGACGCCAATTTTGGTCGCCAGCTCATCGGCCTGCGCGTCCGTTAGCCCCGTTGCAGGATCTACAAAGACTTTGTGAATTTTTTCAGGATGGGTCGCGGCAACCTCTTCGATGTCCATGCCGCCTTCACTCGATCCCATGACACAGACCCGCTGGGTGACCCGGTCTGTCACCACCGCGACGTAGAGTTCCTTCTTAATGTCTGCACCCTCTTCAATGAGAAGGCGTCGAACCTTTTGACCCGCGGGACCGGTCTGATGCGTCACGAGCTGCATGCCAAGAATGTTATTGGCGTATGTCTTGACCTCATCAAGAGACTTGGCGACCTTCACGCCACCGCCTTTACCGCGCCCGCCTGCATGAATCTGCGCCTTTACGACCCAGACTGGGCCGCCGAGCGCCTTTGCGGCATCAACGGCGTCATCGACAGAAAAACAGGGCGTCCCGCGAGGGACCGCAACACCGTATTTCCGCAAAATCTCCTTGCCCTGATATTCGTGGATTTTCATTTTTATGCCCCCTGATTGATCGCGGCAGTTTAACACGGGCACCCCCGCCCCATTCGGGCGAGAACCGCACCAGACGGGCGGCTAGCCGCTGCGAAGGTCTCGTAACAGGCGACGGATCAGGTCTGAGGAAAACCCTCGTTGGAGTAGAAATCGAGTCTGTTTTGCAGCCTCGGTGAGATCGGCGGGAGGGTTGCCAAATTTTTTTACCCAGACCTGGCGAAGCCGATCGGCCTCGCTCTCACGAAGGGACTCGGTGGTGGCTTGTATTAGGGAAGGCGCAACGCCCTTTTGCTCAAGTTCGTGACGCACTCGTGTTGCACCAAATCGTGCCCCTCGGACACGGGCCACAGACTCGGCGTAACGCTGATCCGAGAGCAGGCCTTCTCTTTCAAGGGTGTCGAGCACTTCATTTAACTGATCAGGCGATTCTGCAATCGCTGCAAGCTTACGAAAGAGCTCTTGTCGGGAGTGGTCCCTTCGGCTTAAGGCTGCAATTGCCCGCGACCGAAGGGACCTGGCTGAAGCCGGTTCTTCTGGATTCAATCCTGATCCACATCAGCCGCTTCGGCTGATGTATTGCGTGCCGCAACACCAAACTTCTCGCGCAGCTTGTTCTCGATCTCAAGGGCCATCTCAGGGTTCTGACGCAGAAACTCTCGGGCGTTATCTTTTCCTTGGCCAATTCGCTCGCCGTTATAGCTGTACCAGGCGCCAGACTTCTCAACGATATCGGTCTCTGAACCAAGATCGAGAATCTCGCCCTCGCGGGAAATGCCTTCTCCATAGAGGATGTCGAAGGTTGCCTGTTTAAACGGCGGTGCGACCTTATTTTTGACGACCTTTACTTTGGTCTCGGAACCGGTGACCTCTTCGCCCTTTTTGATCGATCCAACGCGGCGGATATCAAGACGAACAGAGGAATAGAACTTCAGCGCATTACCGCCGGTGGTTGTTTCGGGGTTACCAAACATGACGCCGATCTTCATTCGGATCTGGTTGATAAAGATCACCAGGGTATTGGTGCGATTGATCGTTCCAGTGAGTTTGCGCAGCGCCTGAGACATCAGGCGGGCCTGAAGACCAGGCAGCGAATCCCCCATCTCCCCTTCAATCTCGGCCTTAGGGGTCAAGGCTGCCACGGAGTCCACCACAATCAGGTCAACCGATCCCGAGCGAACGAGGGCGTCCACGATCTCAAGCGCCTGCTCACCCGTGTCCGGCTGAGAAATCAGTAGCTCTTTCAGATCGACCCCAAGCTTCTGTGCGTACTGGGTATCCAGCGCATGTTCTGCGTCAACGAAGGCACAGGTGCCACCGATTTTCTGCATCTCGGCGATGACTTGGAGCGTTAGCGTTGTCTTGCCTGATGACTCTGGACCGTAAATCTCGACCACTCGGCCACGGGGCAGTCCGCCAACGCCCAGGGCAAGGTCCAGCCCAAGGGATCCGGTGGAAACAACCTGGATATCGGGAGCCACCTCGTTCTCGCCCATGCGCATGATGGAGCCCTTGCCGAACTGCTTCTCGATCTGAGACAAGGCCGCCTGAAGGGCTTTGGCTTTTTCTGCGCGGTTTTTCGAATCTTGTTTGTCTTGCATGCTGGTTCCTTTAGGCTGTTGCCAAGTGAGGGAGGCCCGTGACACGGGGGGCTCGCTTAGCGAAATAATACTGTACAAAAAAACAGGTTTCAACCCTTTGGAATTCTACGGAGCAAAACCTTCGCCTGGCGATCCCCGAAACAGCCTAGACACAAGGCCGGAGAGGGCACAGAAGGCGGCCTGCCGCTGAATGTCGTCCCGATCTCCTTGGAAGGCATATCGGGCAGTCCAGATCTGCTTAGGGTCCGACCAGCCGAAAAATACACAGCCCACAGGCTTTTCTGGGCTTCCGCCGCCCGGCCCGGCAACCCCCGTAATGCTCGCGGCGAGTCTCGGCCCAGGGTGGCTAGAGGCCAGGCCCTCTGCCTGAAGTTTTCTAAGGCCCGTGACCATCTCCGCTGCCACCTGATGACTCACGGCCCCATAACTCGCCAGGGTTGCAGGAGACACCCCTAATAGCGCTATTTTTGCCGCGTTAGCGTAGCTCACCACCCCGCCATCGAACCAATGACTTGATCCCGGAATTGAGGTCACCCAGCGGGAAGCGAGCCCCCCAGTGCAGGATTCCGCGAGCATGAGCCTTGCACCACTTCTAAGACACGCATAGCCCACCGAGTAAGCAAGTACTCGCTCAATTGTCTTCATCTCAGATCCAACCCTGGGCGAGGTGCGCGAGTCTCAGGCTGACAGCACAAAGCACAAGGGTATAGGCCGCCGCCACCAGATCGTCCCACATGACGCCCCAGCCATCGTGACTCAAACGATCGATGGTTCGGATTGGCGGGGGTTTGACCACATCAAAAAAACGAAAAAGTCCGAAGGCGACCAACTGCAACAGCCACTCGGGAACCGGTCCAAGCGCCAGAGATCCTGCTGGATCGGATGCCTTTGGAAGAAGCCAGAGTACGAGCCAAAACGCGAGAATCTCGTCCCAGACCATTGCGCCACTGTCCACCTGTCCAAGCGCTCGCCCGGTGATCGTGCACGCCTTGGCACCCATTACGAGCCCGACCACAAGTAACACCGCCCAGCCGACATCCGTCATCAGGGGATCCAACATCAGAAAGACCACCCAGGCCCACAAGGTTGCCACCGTACCAGGCGCAAACGGCGCAAGCCCGCTGCCCAAACCGAGTGACAGGAGGTGCGCGGGATGCCGAAATAAGATGGACTGCGGACTAGTGGGTGTCATGACTTGAAATGATCAAAGCCCCCTTGCGCACATTCTGCGGCAAGTTCGGCGCGGATCGGTTGGCCCTGTGAGTCAGACCATCGAATTGCACAGGACGCGACCGACTCAGTGTTGACGCAGCCGATGCGTGTCAGCGTTAGGGAGAGATCTTTGCCAATTGCCGCAATCTGGTCACGGACCGAGGGGGCGGCCGCAAAAAGCAGTTCGTACTCATCTCCGCCGGTCGCAGCAAAAACGCGAGCGCGATCCTCGGTGACCGTCTGTGTATCGACTGCCGCCCGAAGGGAGGGCCCCAGCGGGAGCATCTGCCACTCCAGACTCGCCGCGAGATTGTTCGAATGACGCGTGCTCGATGCCGCCAAGAGATGACGCAACTCGGCGCTCAGACCATCAGAAATATCGATCGCCGCCGTCGCGAGGCCTAATAGGCGATGGCCAAGCGCGAGACGCGGATCAGGCCAGTCCAGTTTTACATCCGGCACCCAGCGCGACACCGCGAAGGCCGCATCGCCAAGACTGCCCGACACCCACAGGTCATCGCCCGGCTGAAGGCCGCTTCGAAGTAAGGCCTTGCCCTGCGGAACAGCGCCGATCACGGTCACTGTAAAACTCTGCGGGGCCGCAGCGTGAAGCCCCACGGTGTCACCGCCGATCAGCGGGCATTGGGATTTTCTGGCGAGTGTGAATAGCCCTTTGAGAAACGCAGTGAGCCAGTCGGGATCAATCGATCGCATGGCCGCCGCCAGCGTGAATGCAACGGGTCGTGCGCCCATGGCTGCAAGATCCGACAGATTGACCGCCAACACCTTATGACCAAGCGATTCTGGGTCCACATCAGACCGATAGTGACGACCTTCCACCAACATATCGGTCGCCATCACCATCTGCTCACCCGCGGGCAGCGGTGGAACCAGCGCTGCATCATCCCCGATCCCAAGTGCGAGCGGTGAATCGAAAAAAGGCTGCCCTTGGGCAGCCTGCGACTTTAGAAACTGTCCAATGAAATCAAATTCACCAAGGCTAGCCATGCGGTCGCAGTTCGGTGGCGAGCTTATCAAGTACGCCATTGATGTATTTGTGACCGTCGGTTCCTCCGAACGACTTGCCCAGTTCGACGGCTTCGTTGATCACCACTCGGTAGGGCACCTCGGGCGCATGAAGAAACTCAAACGTGGCCAGTAACAAAATGGCATGCTCTACCGGCGATAGCTCTACAAGGGGGCGATCCAGTTGGCTAACAAACCGCCCGCGCAGCGTCTCTGCATCTCGCAAGACCCCATGCAGACAGACATTAAAGTAGTCTTGATCACACCGCTGATACGCCTCTTGCTCACGAAGAAACGCATCAATTGCCCCCGCATCCTCGGCAGAGACGAGCCACTGATAGATTCCTTGTACCGCCAAGCTTCGAGAGGCGCGACGCGTTCCGCGCGCGACGCGATCGAGTCGTCCTGTCGACTGACCGCCGACGCTGGATTTACTCATCATCCGCACTCAGCTGATCATCAATAGCAAACAAGAGATTTGCCATTTCCACCGCAACGCGGGCGCAATCTGCACCCTTCTCTGCCGCCCGAACCATCGCCTGTTCGTCATCCTCCGTCGTCAATACCCCATTGGCCACAGGAATATGAAACTCAGAGGCAACCCGAGAGATCCCCGCCGCAGACTCATTCGAGACAATCTCAAAGTGATAGGTCTCTCCACGAATCACGGCACCAAGCGCAATTAAGGCATCGAATCGTCCCGTTTCTGCAAGCTGAGATAAGGTCAACGGAATCTCTAACGCACCGGGAACTGTACAGACAAAAATATCCTTTGCATCCACACCAAGCTGCTGTAGTTCATGCACACAGGCCGTTCGCTGGGCCTGCCCAACGGCCTCATTGAATCGCGCCTGGACGATCGCAATCCGCAGCCCTTCGCCCTCTAGGTCAATCCGCATCTCATTCATCGTGTTCTCCAGCTCTGTAACCCGTTACCTCAAGTCCGAATCCCGTCATGCTGGGCATCTTCCGAGGCTGTGACAATACCAACATCTTGCCCACACCGACATCTCGCAAGATCGCTGCGCCTAATCCGTAATTCCGCAACTGATGACTCGCTGCACCAGCGCCCGCAATGGACGGTGCGGCGGACCGAGTAAGTTTGGCAAACAGGACATCAGCCCCCGGCGCACAGTTCAACAAGACAACAACGCCTTCACCGTGACGAGAGACGGCCTCGAGCGCCTGCGCAAGACTCCAGCTATGGCTGAGACTGTCCATATCAATCGCATCCAGCACTGTAAATGGCTCGTGAACACGCACAAGACACTCCCGATCCGCTGCAGGCGATCCCTTCACTAACGCAAGATGCGGCTGATGGGCCGCGCGATCCTCGTAGACATGCAAGGTAAACCCACCGAAGGCCGTCTGAATTGGACGTGACGAGATACGCGTCACCAGGCTTTCATTCGCACTTCGATACTTAATCAGATCGGCAATCGTGCCAATCTTCAGGCCGTGAGACTCTGCAAACGCCACCAGATCCGGCAGCCGTGCCATCGACCCATCATCTTTGAGGATCTCGCAGATCACTGCGGCCGGCTCAAGCCCCGCTAACTGCGCCAGATCACAGCCCGCTTCGGTATGGCCTGCGCGCGCAAGCACGCCACCAGGCTGGGCTTGCAGCGGAAAAATGTGGCCCGGCTGGACCAAGTCTTGTGGGGTCGCATCCGCTGCTACGGCAACAGAAATCGTGCGCGCCCGATCCGCGGCGCTGATTCCCGTGGTCACGCCAGTCGCCGCTTCAATCGACACCGTAAACGCAGTGCGATGGGGAGACTGGTTATCGTTGACCATGGGCTGCAGCTGAAGCTGGCGGCAACGCGATTCCGTAAGCGTTAGACAGATCAGTCCTCGCCCATGTTTGGCCATAAAGTTAATCGCATCGGGGGTCACGGCAGAGGCCGCCATCACGAGGTCGCCTTCGTTTTCACGGTCCTCGTCGTCGACCAGCACCACCATACGACCCGCACGAATCTCGGCAATTAGCTCAGTAATATCAGATAGGTAATGATTCGGCATAAGGGCTACGCTGAGTGAAGGCGTTCAAGAATTCGAGCGACCTGTTTGGCTAGCTGATCAACCTCGACATTCAAAAAGTCGCCGGCCACTCGCTCATGGAGTGTGGTCGCCATCCAGGTATGCGGAATCAGGTTCACCATGATCTCCGACCCCGATGCAGTATCCGTTAGTGCATTCACCGTAAGACTCACGCCATCGAGCGTGATGGAGCCCTTCTCGCTTACAAAAGGAGCTAACGCCGCATCAATACCAACGCGACACTGCCAGGACTCCCCCGCTTGCGAGACGGACAGCAGTGAGGCTCGACCATCGACATGCCCAGACACAAGATGTCCGCCTAGTCGGTCACTGGCCCGCATGGCCTTCTCCAGATTCACAGCACCCAGCTGATCCAACCGCGTGGTTTTGCTGAGGCTTTCCATCGAGACATCCACTGCAAAACTGTCTGCCGTTCTGCTGATCACGGTCATGCAGGCGCCATTGACCGCGATCGAATCGCCAATCGCGACATCGTCGGCAGAAAGACTGCCAAACCCAATTGTCAGGCGCAGTCCTCTCTGATCCCCCTCTGCAGCCCAGCTGCAGGTGGTGGGCGCCACCGCGAGAATCCGTCCGATTCCCTGCACGATTCCTGTAAACATAGTCGCAGTCTAGCCCCTTGCGCTAATCTTTGACCAATCGCACACGAAGGCTATTACCCACCATGCAGGTCTCTTGCCAGCGCCAACGCCGAACTTGATCTAACGTGGCCCAAGGGCCAATTCCCTGGGCCATGGGGCGCCCCTGCCCCAGAAACATCGGCGCTAGATAAATGAGCCACTCATCAATAAGGTCGGACTGCGCCATGGCCCCCGTCAATTTGGCACCGGCCTCTAAATGAAGCTCATTACAACCGCGATCCCCTAGCATGCGCATCAACGATGGAAGACAGACCTTGTCAGATCCCTCTGTGGTCGGGACCTGCAAGACCTCAAGCCCAAGATCCTGACACTGACGACGCTTCTCAGCGAAGACTGGGCGCTCCAGATCAGCCGTCACGGCGATCCAGGCCCCGCCACCCGATACGATGGCCGCGCCAAGATCCAACTCAAAACGTGGGTCCACCACGAGACGAATCGGCTGACGGGATGTCTGAATCGAACGCACGTTCAGCTGCGGGTTGTCCTGACGAACCGTACCAATTCCAGTCATCGTGACGCAGGCGCGCGCACGCCAGACATGCCCATCCTCTCGTGCCTGGTCATCTGTGATCCACTGACTCGTGCCATCTGCAAGTGCCGTCTGACCATCCAGAGACGCCGCGATCTTCGCCCGCACCCAAGGAAGCCCGGTTGTCATTCGCTTCACGAAACCCACGTTGAGCGCGCGCGCCTCTTCCTCGAGCAGCCCGCAACGCACCTCCAGTCCCGCATCACGAAGCCGTGCAAGACCCTTCCCAGAAACCTGCGGATTCGGATCCTGCATCGCGACAACGACGCGCGCAATTCGGGCGTCAATGAGCAAATCCGCACAGGGCGGCGTTCGACCAAAGTGGCTGCAAGGCTCGAGTGTGATGTAGGCGGTACTTCCCGCAGCACGCTCACGACCAATGGCCTCAATGGCCATCCGCTCGGCGTGAGCCAGCCCCGCTCGTTCATGCCATCCGCGCGAGATCACCTGACCGTCTTTCACCAAGACGCAGCCAACGCGAGGATTCGGGGTTGTGGTGTTCATGCCGCGCTCCGCCAAGGCAAGCGCCTCGCGCATAAAGGCTTCGTCTTCACGACTGAACATCTAACGCTTCTTTCGGCCCGACTTGGGGCTCACTTCAGCCACTAGTTCCTGAAACTCTGCAACGTCTTGAAAGCTACGATAGACGGAGGCGAACCGAATGTAGGCCACCTTATCGAGCTTCTTGAGCTCATGCATGACCAGTTCGCCGATCCGTTGCGTTGCGACTTCTCGCTCGCCACTTGCCGCGAGCTGCTCCTCCACACGCCGAACAGCGGCTTCGACAATTTCGGCCGGTACAGGTCGTTTCCGCAGCGCAAGTAAGAAACTGGCGCGAAGACGCTTTTCATCAAACTCAAGCCGCGCCCCGTTTTTCTTCACGACATAAGGCAGTGATAACTCGACGCGCTCGACGGTCTTAAATCGCCGATTACAGGCCAGACAGCGGCGACGCCGGCGAATCTCAATGCCGTCCTCAGAGACCCGGGTTTCGGTAACCTGGGTGTCCTCTGAGGCACAGGCAGGACAGCGCATAGCGGATCAGTTATCCGTATACAGGGAACTTCGCCGTCAAGGCTTCGACCTGACTGCGAACCTTGGCAATCACGGCGGCGTCTTCCGGTGCCTCCAAGACATCCGCAATCAGATTGCCAACCAGAGTCATCTCCGCAGGGCCAAAGCCGCGCGTCGTACAGGCAGGTGTGCCAAGACGAATCCCGCTGGTCACCATGGCCTTTTCAGGGTCGTTCGGAATCGCGTTCTTGTTCACCGTGATGTGGGCCTGACCGAGTGCTGCCTCTGCCGCCTTGCCCGTGATGTTCTTTGCACGAAGATCCACCAACATGACATGGCTCTCGGTGCGGCCAGAGACGATGCGCAAGCCTCGCGCTACGAGCGCCGTCGCTAGCGCCTGAGCGTTATCCAGAATATGCTGCGAATAGGCCTTGAACTCCGGCTTTAAGGCCTCGCCAAAGGCGACCGCTTTCGCGGCAATCACGTGCATCAGTGGTCCGCCCTGTAGCCCCGGGAATACCGCACTATTAATCGCCTTTTCATGTTCCGCTTTCATCAGAATAATGCCGCCCCGCGGGCCTCGTAGGCTTTTGTGGGTGGTCGATGTCACGACATCGGCATGCGGCACTGGATTCGGATAGACACCCCCCGCAATGAGTCCGGAGTAATGCGCCATATCCACCATGAAGATCGCGCCGATCTCTTTGGCCACTTTTGCGAAACGCGCCCAGTCTGTTTTCAACGCATAGGCAGACGCCCCTGCAATCAAGAGCTTGGGCTTGTGCTCGCGCGCCAAAGCCTCCATTCGGTCGTAGTCAATTTCTTCTTGTGCATTCAGACCATAGGGCACGACGTTGAACCACTTGCCGGACATATTGAGCGGCATGCCGTGCGTGAGGTGGCCTCCCTCGGCAAGTGACAACCCCATGATGGTGTCACCCGGTTTCAGAAACGCAAGAAACACAGCCTGGTTCGCCTGTGCGCCCGAGTGCGGCTGAACGTTCGCAGCCTCTGCGCCGTAAAGCTTTTTTAGGCGATCGATCGCAAGTTGCTCCACGACATCCACATGCTCACAGCCACCGTAATACCGCTTGCCAGGATAGCCTTCCGCATATTTATTCGTCAGCTGAGATCCCTGCGCCGCCATCACCGCAGGACTGGCGTAGTTCTCGGAGGCGATCAGCTCAATATGCGCCTCTTGGCGAGCGTTTTCTGCAGCAATCGCCTGAGCAACATCAGCATCATGCTGCGACAAAGGAAGTTGACGATCAAACATAAGAGTTCCTATCTGAAGAGGAAAAAGCGGTTACAGGATTGACATCAGGAAGACGACTGACCGACAGCAGGCACCATTGCATCCACAGCAGTCCAAAGATCAAATGCGCCACCAGGAGATGTACAGGTTGCGCAATCGCGGGAAATCCCAAGTGATTCAGCGCGCCACCGAGCAGCATCTCAAAGACGATGAGTGCGACCAATGCCCACGCGGCAAGCCCCACCGCTGTCTGGCGAAGAGGGCTCTTCAACACCTTCACAATCAGAATCAGCGCCAAGCCAAGGATGACCCACGAAAACGACCGATGCACATAGAAGATCTGCGGCACCATCTCAATCCATTCATCGCGCTGGGCTTGGGTGGCGGTTCGAGCGATCCAGTCCACACTCTCGCGAATCTGTAGACCCAACACAATCTGTACGATCAGCGCGGCCATTGTCAGTAAGAGCAATCGCCGAAACCAATCCGGCAGGCCACCTCGGATAGCGTCCGCAAAGGTTCGACGCGCTGCCCGGACTGTCGCGTAGATCAACGCCATTTGCACAATAAAGGCGCCTGCCATGTGCAGCGAGATCATCACCGGCTTCAGATTCGAGGCCACCACACGCGAACCCAGCCAGCCGTTAAAGGCCACCGCCACCAAGGCCAGCACGGCGACCCAGAATACCGGCGGATCAATACGACGGAAACGCCAGGTGCTCGCGACAAACCCAATAATCAACAGCCCAATCGATGCGCCAATCAGGCGATTGAAGTACTCAATCCATGTTTTCGTCGCATCAAAGGGTGCCGTGGCATAGCCGCGATCCGCATAGATCTCACGCCAATTGGCGGGCAACTGCGATTCGTCCGTGGGAGGAATCCACTGTCCAAAACACAACGGCCAGTCAGGACACCCCATGCCGGCGCCAGTCGCACGCACAGTGCCACCGACCAGGATGAGCAGGTAGACAGCAATCACTGCAATCAGCCCCATGCGGGCCACCAGTTTAGTCGACGTCTCGCTCATGACAAGGTCACCCGTGCAAATTTGCGCTTACCCACCTGCAGCACAACCGTACCTGCATTGAGTGAGACCTGTCGGTCAACGACTTTCTCACCGTCAATGCGAACACCACCCTGCTCAATATTCCGAATCGCCTCTGCAGACGATGGGACGAGTCCCGACTGCTTCAGCGCCGCAACGATTCCCAATGGAGCACCCGTCAGGCTGATCTCTGGCATGTCGTCAGGCATCGCTCCTTGTTTAAATCGCGCCTCAAAATCATCGAGGGCCTGCTGTGCAGCGGCCGCCGAATGGAAACGCGTCACCAGCTCGAGCCCCAGATCAACCTTCACATCGCGTGGGTTTCGACCGGCCGCAACCTCGGCCTTTAAGGCCTCGATCTGAGACATCGGACGAAACGACAAGAGCTCAAAGTAGCGCCACATGAGCGTGTCCGAAATCGACATCACCTTGCCAAACATTTCGCTGGGTTTTTCAGAGATGCCAATATAGTTACCCTTGCTCTTTGACATCTTCTCAACGCCATCGAGCCCTTCAAGCAGCGGCATCGTCAGAATGCACTGGGGAGACTGACCGTATTCCCGCTGCAGCTCTCGTCCCATTAAGAGGTTGAACTTCTGATCCGTGCCACCGAGCTCCAGATCCGCCTGAAGGGCGACTGAGTCGTACCCTTGAACGAGCGGGTAAAGAAACTCATGGACCGAAATCGGAACACCTGCCTTATAACGCTTGGTAAAGTCGTCTCGCTCCAGCATGCGCGCTACGGTGTATCTTGCGGACAGCTGAATCATCCCGCGAGCACCAAGCGCATCACACCACTCCGAGTTCTTACGAATCTCTGTCTTCGAAGGGTCCAACACCAGGGACGCCTGATTGAAATAGGTCTGTGCATTCACGGCGATCTCTTCGGCCGTCAGCGGCGGGCGCGTTGCATTACGTCCGGTGGGATCCCCGATCAGCGCCGTGAAGTCCCCAATCAGAAAGATGACGGTATGCCCCAGATCCTGAAGCTGTCGAAGCTTATTGAGTACCACCGTGTGCCCAAGGTGCAGGTCCGGTGCTGTTGGGTCGAGCCCCAGTTTTACGCGCAGGGGCTTTCCGCTGTTCTCAGAGGCAATCAGCTTGCCCAGGAACTCCTGTTCGACCAATAGCTCATCACAGCCACGGCGAACGCTCTCCATGGCAGCGCGAACGGAATCCGAGACCGGCGTCTCAGCAAGAGGGACAGAAGACGGCAAGGCAGTGCTCAAAGGAGGGTTCTCACAGATTAGGCGGAATAAGAGGCTAGAATTTTAGCCCTTATGCTGCCTGCCCTTCTTCGACACCCTGAACGACTATGGACAATCGGCCCCGCAGCGCTGGGGCTAATGATGGCCATCATCACCGCGCTCGGCGTCTCGGGGGTGTCCGAGGCGGAATCGAAGGTGCTTGCCGCCCAGGTCGCCGTCGAACTTAAGCCCCAGGGGCTCGTGGAGCAGGCCTCGGCGCTGGCGGCCCATGGCCTTGAACTGACGCGAGAGGACGAGGTTCGGCGAAATGACTCGATTGATACCCTGTTTGAACGGCTCGGTATTGATGACCCGGCAGCACGACAGTACCTCCGTCGTGATAACCGAACCCTTGCGGTGCTCAGGGGAAATGTTGGCCAGACCGCCCTGGTCAGGACCGACCTTCAGGGCCGACTCCTTCGGCTTCAGCTACTCAACAAATTAGATGCCTGGATTGTTGAACGAACGGGTGAAAACCAGTTCGTAACGAGAACCGCCCGACTTGGTTCTGAGATTCGTGTCGAGCACCGCTCCGTTCAGGTCGGTCGATCATTCTTCGGTGCAATGGACGAGGCCGGTGTGCCGGATGCCATCACTGAACAGGTCGTGACCTTATTTGAATCCGACATCGACTTTCGTCGTCAGGTGGGCGAAGGGGATATCGTCCGCGTGATCTACGAGAACCAACTGGTCGGCGGCAAAGATATCGGCGCCTATAAATTACTGGCCGTGCGTTTTGAAGCGGATGCGAATAAGACCTACGAGGCCCTCTACTTCGAGAACCCCGCAACGAAAAAAGGAAACTATTACGACGCCCAGGGACGCTCCGTCAAGCGTGGCTTCTTGGCCGCACCCCTTCGCTATACCCGAATGTCCTCTGGGTTCACGAGCTATCGACTGCACCCACTCTTTGGTGATCCACGCGCACACCGCGGTGTCGATTACGCCGCCCCGCTTGGTACACCAGTCCGTACAGTGGCCGATGGCGTTGTCATCTCAAAGGGATGGAGCACCGGCTACGGCAATACCGTTGAGATTAAGCACAACGAACGCTACACCACCCTCTATGCCCACCTCAGCGGCTATGCACCAAATCTGGCACGCGGGAAGTCGGTACAGATGGGCGAGGTCATTGGGTTTGTCGGCACCACGGGCTGGGCCACAGGACCCCACCTGCACTACGAGTTTCGTGTCAATGGAAGACACATGGACCCGAGTCGTATCCTTGCCGAGAACCCACAAGTCCCCACACTCCAAGGCGAGGCCCTTACCCAGTTTCAAGTGGTCGCGGCCGATCTTCGCGCCCGGCTATCCCTGCTCGATAACGTGAACACGGCGAAAGTACAGTAATGCCCGACACGTCTCGGCCTTCGACACTGATGCGTGTTGCAGGCGTCATGACCGGCACTAGCATGGATGCCATTGATGTCGCCATCCTTTCCATCGGATCTGCCACGACACTGGGCCATGTTCAGTCGGTGATACGGCTTGACCACTTCGGCGCTCGTCCCCTCGATCGTGATCTGGTGGCGATGCTGGCCGCACTTCAACACGCCGGCGAGGATGAACTCCATCGTCAGGCGCTGGCCGCAAATCATCTTGCAGACGCAGTGAGTCGCACGGTACTCGAGACACTGGCTCAAGCCGGACTCACACCAAAAGACATCAGTGCACTGGGCGTTCATGGACAGACTGTTCGACATCGCCCCGATCTCGGCTACACCATTCAACTCAACGCCCCTGCGCGAATCGCCGAGATCACGGGTATCCGTGTCGTCTCTGATTTCCGAAGCCGCGATATCGCTGCCCAAGGACAAGGGGCGCCGCTCGTTCCCGCATTCCATCAGGCGATCTTCAATCGTCAGCCAGATCAACGCGCGATCGTGAATATCGGCGGAATCGCTAATCTCACCTGGCTGGGACCCCCGCTATCGGGGTTTGATACCGGGCCAGGAAACTGTCTGATGGATCTCTGGACACAGCGACACCTTGGCGAGCCGTTCGATCGCAATGGCGCCTGGGCATCGACGGGCCAGTGTCACGCGCCATTACTGGAGGCCATGCTGGCCGAACCGTTCTTTGCGCAGCAGCCCCCCAAGAGCACAGGTCGCGATCTTTTTTCTGAGCAGTGGCTCGATCGTCATCTCCAACAGACACCATCGATCTCGCCCGCTGACGTTCAGGCTACCCTGCTACATCTCACAGCCGAAACGATTGCCCGGGCAATTGCCGATCAAGAAAAGAAACAGATGGCGCAACGTCCTGACGACATCGCGCTGTCAAGGGTCGCGATCTGTGGAGGCGGCGCGAAGAATCAGGCGCTCCTTGCCACGGTGGCCCTGCGACTTGGCCATCAGTTGAATCGACCAATCGTCGTGGACTCCACTGCCCAGCTTGGCTGGGACCCACAGGTCATCGAAGCATCGGCATTTGCCTGGCTCGCACACCAGACCATTTCGGGGCTTCCCGGAAACTGTCCCGAAGTAACCGGAGCGCTTGGTCCGCGCATCCTTGGCGCGATTACGCCCGCCTAAGAAAGCCGTGCATCGACCCACTCGACCCAATGGGCGACGGGGGTTTCAGTACCCGACTGAAGATGCGTAATACAGCCGACGTTCGCTGACAGAATGACCTGCGGCGTCTGCTGCTCGAGTGCCGCGAGCTTGCGCTGCTTTAAGGTCTGCGACAAGACTGGCTGCAAGACGGAGTAGGTTCCCGCGGAGCCACAGCAGAGATGACTGTCCGCAACTGGGACAAGGGTTGCACCAAGCGTCGACAAGAGTCTTTCGACCGCACCGCGAATCTTCAACCCATGCTGAAGTGTGCATGGAGGATGAAATGCCACACGATCAAGACTCGCAAGAGTGGATGCCCACTCCGATGGCGGCGTCGACTCAGATCGATGCCGACGCTGCGCCAACGTCTCGGATAGAGCGGGAAGCAGCGACTCCAAAAACTCAATCGGGTCTTTCGTCAGACGACTCACCTGCGCGGCTTTTTCTGCGTAGACCGGATCATCGGCGAAGTGGTGGCCGTAGTCTTTCACCATGACGCCACATCCGCTGGCATTCACCACGATCGCCTCGATCTCACCGGCACTCACCAGCGGCCACCAGGCATCAATATTTCGACGCGCATCGTCAAGCCCGCCGGCAGTATCCGCGAGGTGATGTTTGATTGCGCCACAGCAGCCAGATCCCTCGATGATCATCGACTGAATCCCCAGATGATCTAACAGCCGACGTGTCGCGGCATCAATTCCCGGCAGCATTGCAGGCTGAACACAGCCCTTTAACAAAATCACGCGTCGTGCATGGCTGCGCGAGGGAATCACACCCGGATCACGATAGGTCGGTACCTTCGCCTTCAGCGCTGCAGGCAGGATGCCTCGGACAGACTGACCAATCCGCATCGCAGGCGCAAACCAGCGAGAGGTTAATCCCGTTTTCAACAGATGGCGCGTCAGTCGCTCCCCAGCGGGGCGGGAGACACGCGTCTCAATCAACTCGCGCCCAATATCAACGAGTCGGCCATAGTCCACTCCCGATGGGCAAGTGGTCTCACAGTTGCGACAGGTCAGACAGCGATCAAGATGCTGTTGGGTCTCACGACTGACGGCCTCGCCTTCCACCATCTGCTTGATCATGTAGATCCGACCGCGCGGCCCGTCCCGTTCATCTCCAAGAATCTGATAGGTCGGACAGGTCGCTGTACAGAAGCCGCAGTGGACACATTTACGCAGAATCTCCTGCGCCTGTTGGCCCTGTGCGGTGCCCGCGAATTCCGGAGCGAGTGTCGTTTCCATGCTGTTAGTGCAGTCGCGTTGGGAGGATGCGCCGGTTAGAGATCGGCATACAAGCGGCCAGGATTAAAAATCCGATTGGGATCGAGTTCGTGTTTTATCCGCTGATGAATCTTGTGGATCGACTCCGATAACGATGAGAAGACAGTGTCCGTCGTCTGTTGGTCGTGCAAAGACCGACGAAAACGTGTCGCGTGTCCACCGTGTGCTGTCGCAAGCTGTCGAATCTCTTCGGCGGGAAGGTCCGTTCGAACCCAGCGACAAGCGCCTGCCCACTCGATCCATTGCTGGCCCCCAAAGCCCGCAAGATGCGGCGTCACCGAGGGCAGCGCAATCCGCCAGAGCGCCTGTGGCGAGGCGGCCGTGACCTGAAAAAAATCGTCCTGCTGATCCCGTAACGAGGTCCAGAAATCTGCTGCCTGATGCTCGGGCATCCGCTCGCCGCCTAGCTTGTCGCAGGCGGACTTCACGGCGGCCATCGCGCCAGAGAGCCGAACAACCAGGCGGCCATGGGACCAGCTCGTCGCCGAAATGGGCAGCGGCTGACCAAGCCAGGCGTTCACCCATCGAATCGACTCATCTGCATCCACTGAAAAAGAAATGGTCTGCTCTGCGGGCGGTCTCGGGAGCACCTTGAGAGAGATGTCCACAATTAATCCTAACGTTCCAAAGGCACCAGTATGGAGTCGTGATAAGTCGTAGCCCGCAACGTTTTTCATCACCGTTCCGCCATAGCGCATCGGCGTGGCGAGACTGTCTAACACGGTCATTCCCAACACAAAATCTTTCGCGGCTCCCGCGGTCAGTCGCCGCGGCCCAGAGAGTCCCGTGGCCATCATGCCCCCAACAGTTCCCTGACCACCGAAACGCGGCGGCTCAAAGGCGAGCATCTGCTGGGATGTTGCAAGGACTGCCTCGAGATCAGTAATGCGTGTTCCCGAACGCACAACCACCACAAGCTCTGTCGGGTCGTAGTCGACGATCCCCGCATAGGCCAAGGTTGAAAGCTGCTGATCTGCGCGCACCGCATGCCCATAAAACGATTTACTGCCCGAACCAGTGATCTCTAGCGATCGCGACTGGGCGTTCGCCTGGCGAATCACTGTCGCCGTCTGTGCGAGCCAGTCGTCGGGAGAGATCGTCGAACCAGAAGAAGTTGTCATCGCGCGCTAGAACCGTGGAAGCTCAGGAAACTTTAAGGCGCCGCGATGAATGTGCATCTTGCCGTATTCGGCACAGCGTGACAGGGTGGGGATCGCCTTGCCAGGGTTCAGCAGTCCAACCGGATCAAAGGCCCGTTTCACGGCGAAAAAGCTCATGCGCTCTTCCGGTGAAAACTGAACGCACATGCTGTTGATCTTCTCAATACCCACGCCGTGTTCACCCGTGACTGTGCCGCCAAACTCCACACACCGCTCGAGAATCTCAGCGCCAAACAACTCAGCACGATGAAACTCACCGGGATTTGCAGCATCAAACAAAATCAGAGGGTGCAGATTGCCGTCCCCCGCATGGAAAACGTTCATGCAGCCGAGGTCGTATTTTTTCTCCATCTCGGCAATCGCCTTGAGCATCTCGCCCAGTCGACGTCGCGGAATCGTGCCATCCATACAGTAATAGTCCGCCGCAACACGCCCCGCTGCAGGGAAAGCATTCTTACGGCCCGACCAGAACCGAAGTCGCTCTTCCTCGGTTTCCGAGACGCGAAGATCAGTCGCCCCACTCTTCGATAACACGGCCTTCATCCGCTCGATCTCTTCGGCCACCTCTTCCGGGGTCCCATCCGATTCACACAGCAGGATTGCCGCGGCGTTTAAGTCATAGCCTGCATGGACAAATTCTTCCACCGCCCGCGTCGTCTTCTGATCCATCATCTCTAGACCCGCGGGAATAATGCCCGCAGCAATCAGATCGGCAACCGCATGACCCGATTTTTCGACGTCATCAAATGACGCCATGATGACTTTTGCTAGCTGTGGCTTCGGCACAAGCTTGACCGTGATTTCAGTGACCACCGCTAGCATGCCCTCTGAACCAATCAGCAACGAGAGTAGATCGAACCCAGGACTATCGAGCGCCTCGGAACCCAGTTCAATCGTCTCCCCTTCGATGGTGATCCCACGAACGCGCAAGACGTTATGCACCGTTAGGCCATACTTGAGACAGTGAACACCCCCTGAGTTCTCCGCGACATTGCCGCCGATGGAGCAGGCAATCTGCGACGAGGGATCCGGCGCGTAGTACAACTGGTAAGGCGCAGCAGCCTCTGAAATCGCTGCGTTACGAACACCGGGCTGCACACGGGCAATGCGTGCGACGGGGTCAATCGACAGAATGCGGTTAAACCGTGCCAGCGACAGCACGATGCCCCCCCGATGCGGGGTCGCGCCTCCCGACAGTCCCGTTCCCGCGCCGCGCGCGACCACAGGCACATCATGAGCATGCGCAATCGTCAGAATCGCTACGACCTCGTGCTCCTGCGTTGGCAGCACCACGACTGCAGGCACCTGACGATAGCCTGCAAGGCCATCACACTCATACGGTTTTAATGCCTCCGGGGAGCTCAGAATCGCTTCTGCAGGGAGTACCCGAGACAACGCCATCAGCACGGCCTCTCGACGCGATGGCGCCATGGGCTGCGTGAAGTCAGCGAAACGGAGTTCACCAAGGGTCAGTTCACGCGGGGCATTCATAGAGACAGTCGAAAAGTTCTGGGAGTCGGTGAGAGGGATAAGCCCGTCTGGGATCACAGGATTCTAGAGGAATCATCCCGCATAATTAATGCTCACCCTGTTAAACCCTTATGGCCAATCGACTTTCGACTATCACAACCCGCACTGGCGATGACGGCACCACCGGGCTTGGGGACGGGACACGCGTCGCAAAGATCGACCGCCGAATTCATGCCTTAGGCGATGTCGATGAGCTCAACAGCACCCTCGGCGTGCTGCTCGCAGAACCCCTTCCGGATCCGATTCGTCGGCTGCTGATCGAGGTCCAGCATGATCTCTTTGATCTTGGGGGAGAGCTGTCGACACCGGGCTATGAGCTGTTGCGAGCGGAGAGTACCGAGCATCTCGACCGCGCAATTGAATCACTGAATACAACGCTTCCTCGACTATCCGAATTCATTCTGCCCGGGGGATGCCGTGCCTCGGCACTCGCCCACGTCTGTCGAACGGTGGCCCGTCGTGCAGAACGCAGTGTGCTGGCGCTCAAGGCGGAAGCGGCACTGCGCGACAGCCTTGCCCACTATCTGAATCGCTGCTCGGATCTATTGTTTGTCGTTGCCCGTGTGCTTAATCGCAGCACCGACACGGGAGGTCCAGGAGAGGACGTCTTGTGGCGACGGGACCGTCACGGTCCCGTCTAACTCGAATCGCCGCTGACTAGCTATTCGGTGTGCCGGCAATCTTCAGCCGACGCGCGCGTACCGACTGGGCGAGATTCTCGAGAATCTGAAGGCTCCCCTCCCAGTCAATGCAACCATCGGTAATGCTCTGGCCATAGGTCAGCGGCTTGCCGGGCACCAGGTCCTGACGCCCACCAACAAGATGGCTCTCGACCATCACCCCAAAGATTCTGGAATCGCCGCCGGCAACCTGCGCAGCAATATTTTCCGAAACGGGCAGCTGATTCTCAGGCTTCTTACTGCTGTTCGCATGACTCATATCAATCATGAGACGACAGGCCATGTTCGCAGCCGCAGACTCTTTTGCAGCCGCTTCCACACTAGCGGCATCATAGTTCGGTGTCTTACCGCCACGAAGAATGACGTGACAGTCTTCGTTACCACCCGTCGACACAATCGCCGAGACCCCACCTTTGGTCACCGACAAAAATGAATGAGGATGTGCTGCTGCTTTGATGGCATCCAGCGCAATTCGAAGATTTCCATCGGTACCGTTTTTAAACCCTACTGGACAAGACAGTCCCGACGCCAGTTCACGATGGACCTGTGACTCAGTGGTGCGCGCACCAATCGCACCCCATGAGACAAGATCGGCAACGTACTGCGGCGAGATCATGTCCAAGAACTCGGTTCCCGCGGGTAGCCCAAGCTCATTGATCTCGAGTAGCAGCTTGCGCGCCGTGCGAAGCCCAAGGTTGATGTCATAGGTATTGTCGAGCCGAGGATCATTAATCAGCCCTTTCCATCCCACCGTGGTTCGCGGCTTCTCAAAGTAGACGCGCATCACAATCTCGAGATCTGCCGACAGACGCTTGCGTTCCTTGACTAGACGGTTGGCATATTCCAAAGCGGCCACCGGATCATGAATGGAGCAAGGCCCGATGATCACTAAAAGCCGGTCATCCATCCCATGCAGAATCCGGTGGATCGCCTGCCGGGTCCCCGCCACCAGCTCTTCAGCGGCGGGGGAAATCGGAAACTCGCGAATCAAGTGAACGGGAGGGGACAGCTCCCGGATCTCGCGGACCCGAAGATCGTCGGTTTTAGAGAGGGGTTTGGTGTGCAGTGGTGTATTCATATCCGGCTATTTTAGCCGGTGCCGCCCACGGTCAACGCCTCGATACGAAGGGTCGGTTGACCGACACCCACCGGAACGCTCTGCCCCTCTTTGCCACAGGTCCCGACGCCATCATCGAGTGCGAGGTCATTGCCCACCATCGTCACCCGAGTCAGCGCGTCCGGTCCATTGCCAATGATCGTGGCGCCTTTGACCGGGTACTGAATCTTGCCGTGCTCAACCCAGTAGGCTTCCGAGGCGGAGAACACAAACTTGCCACTCGTAATATCGACCTGACCGCCGCCGAAGTTCACGGCATAGAGCCCCCGATCCAAGGACGCCACAATTTCTTTTGGATCGTCACGACCGGCCAACATATAGGTATTCGTCATCCGAGGCATGGGCAGGTGCGCGTAAGACTCGCGACGTCCGTTTCCGGTTGGCTTCACTTTCATCAGTCGCGCATTCAGAGAATCCTGGATGTAGCCCCGAAGAATGCCGTCCTCAATCAGGACGTTACATTGCGTTGGCTGACCCTCGTCATCAACGTTCAAGGACCCGCGCCGATCCACGAGCGTTCCGTCATCGACGACGGTGACGCCCTTTGCTGCGACCTGCTGCCCGATACGGCCCGAAAATGCCGAGGAGCCTTTCCGATTAAAGTCGCCTTCAAGGCCGTGTCCGACTGCTTCGTGCAGCAATACACCAGGCCAGCCCGGCCCCAGCACCACGGGCATCGTGCCTGCGGGCGCAGGACGAGACTCGAGGTTGATCAGGGCCTGACGAACTGCCTCGTCCACATAGTGCGCAATCAAGTGATCCGTGAACATTTTTAAGTTCTGTCGCCCACCGCCACCACTGGATCCCTGCTCACGACGACCCTGATGTTCGGCAATCACCGTGACCGACAGGCGCACAAGCGGACGAATATCCGCGGCCATTACGCCATCACTTCGGAGCACCATCACCACGTCATATTCCCCGGCAAGCGACGCCATCACCTGAATGATGCGCGGATCTTTCTTGCGGGCCATCGCCTCGACACGACCGAGCAGATCTACTTTTTCTTGAGCAGTCAGTGCCGCAAGCGGGTCCTGATCGCCGTAGAGAATCTTCGGAGGCACTGCAAGCGCGGGCTTTCGGCTCACCGCCGTGCGCGCTGAGCGCCCCGCACGGGCAATCGCGCGCGTGGTCACAGCCGCCTCATGCAAGGCCTCCGGACTCAAGACATCCGAGTAGGCAAACGCTGTCTTTTCACCGCTCACCGCACGAACACCAACGCCTTGGTCAATCGAGAAGCTTCCGCTTTTCACAATGCCTTCATCTAAGCTCCAGGCCTCCGATCGGGTGTACTGAAAATAGAGATCCGCATAGTCCACCCGATGCGAAAAAATCTCCCCTAACGCCTGATGCAGGTGATGTTCGTGAAGACCATACGGGGTCAGCAACAGCTCGTGAGCCGTGGATAAAGAAGCAATGGCTGCGTCAGCAGGTTTCATAGCAGGCTTTCGATGGTGAAAATCTAACGAATAACGCGATGTCTGAGTGCCGGTAAGTTTAGGCGAATCTCGGCCATCCGCGCCGGATCAACCTTGCCCAAGACCAGGCCTTCTCCTTCGGAAAGCACGTCAACGACCTCCCCCCAAGGATCCACCAACATGCTGTGCCCCCAGGTACGCCGGCCGTTCTCATGAAGTCCGCCCTGCGCACTCGCCAGGAGATAGCACTGATTCTCGACCGCGCGCGCCCGAAGCAAAAGCTCCCAATGGGCTTTACCGGTCGTGTAGGTGAATGCTGCCGGCATGAGAATCAGGTCTAACGGCAAAAGTGCGCGGTAGAGCTCCGGAAACCGCAGGTCATAGCAGACCGAAAGCCCGGTGCGCCCGGCAGCCGTTTCACAGACAACCGGCTGATTGCCAGGCTCAATCGTCCTCGCTTCATCATAAGACTCCTGTCCTTTCTGGAAGGCAAACAGGTGAATCTTGTCGTAACGCGCAGCGACCTCACCTTGAGGATTAAAAACGAGCACCGTATTGCGAACGCGATCAGGCGTCTCTGCCACCAAGGGCACCGTGCCCCCCACAAGCCAAATCTGATGACGCGCGGCCACCTCTGATAAAGCCTGCTGAATCGGCGATGATGGACCAACACCCAACGGCTCACGATGTCGCACCTTATCCTGCTCATCCCCCATGAGACAAAAGTATTCCGGTAACAAGACAAGCTCAGCCCCCTGCGACGCAGCCTGGGCCACCCAGTCCGCCATGCGTGCGAGATTGTCATCAACACGTGGCGTGCTGACCATCTGAACTGCGGCAACAAGTGTCGATGTCATCGCGTCTCTCTTCTCTCTGCGCTTCTGTTACTTGTCAGAAGACTTCATTTCGGGAATGTCCGATCGCATCTCGCGCTTGACCGACTGGACCACAGGGTCACTCCAAGTGCCAGTCACTCGGTATTCATAGGATAAGAGCTCACGCAACGGGTTGCGCAAAATGAACTGCGCAATAAATGCGCCGAGACCTACCGCAGGATTGACAAGCGCGGCATAGCCCAGCGAGGCAAGACCCGCATTCACCTCGGGCAGCACGAGCACACGCAGATCCTGTGTCTCCCGATTGATATCTGCCGACCCCTCCAGCAACACAGACGCCTGGACCCCAATGATGCGTAGGTTCTGTGTGCTCGCAAGCCCGTTTGCAAAGGTCAGGTCTCCACGAATCTGGTCATAGGTAAATCCTTCCGAAAAGACATCCCGGAAATCCAACTTAATCCGACTGGGGAGCGACTGAAGATTCAATACACCGATCAGTCGCGCAAGTCCGGGCTCAGCCTTCAAGAATCGGCCACTGCGCAGATCCAGCGCCAGCGCACCATTGAGCACAGACCCCGAAAACTCTAACGGTGAGCCCGGCCAGTTCAGTTTGCCCGTGATCTTTCCTGCCGTGTCACGCACCACATTCGGATAGCCCGAACGACTCAGCAGTGCCCCACCATTATTGAGCTGAAGCTCGACATCCAATGCCGTTCGCGAACGCCGCTGACCTTTGACCGACGGGAGCATGGCCCACTGTCCCTGTCCTGTAAGGCTCGCGTCGGGATTCACAAGACTAAAGCGCTGAACCTCCCAGCTCCGTGTGGCCGTTGATGGCGACGCCGAGAGCTCAAGCTTGCCCCATTGGCGCTCACCCACGCGAAAATCGTCAATCACCAGCTCAAGGTTGGGCCAGTCCTGAGCGATCGCAGTCGTCTGCGACTCAATTGATGACGGCTCATCTTGCTCCGGTTTGTCTAACCAGAGCCGTGACAGCTTTGCGGAGAGGAGCCCATGTCCTTTTAATGACTTGCCATCGCGCGCCTTGGACTCTCCAGGACGCCAACGTAACTGACCCGCAATGTCTCGAGCATTAATGTCAATCATCGACTCTCTGGCGTTGATCGGTGTGCGCTGTACACGGGCATTGAGCTTGTCTTGGCTGCTCGCAATCGTCCAGGTCTGCTGGCGCTGTCCGCCAGCCTGTGGCGCCGTCTGGATGAGATCGACACGAAGTGCCCAGTCATCTCGCGCTCGCTTCTTTAACGGACCGAACGCATCCAGCCCAAGACCGACGAGATTGGTGCGAAGTCGCGCCTGGGTCACTCCCCGCAGACTCTCCACCGCTAACTGATAACTGGTTCCACCCGAGATGGAGTCCTTCAACGAAATCCCAGTGACCTGATCTAACCAGACGCCAAGGCCTGCCGCTGAGGCTTGTCCGTCGATCGCCAAGATCGTCTGTCCGGGCGTTGATGATGGACGACTATTGAGCCGCATCGCACCCCCAAGGGCCTGTCCTTGTAATGCGGCCTTCTGCAGTCCCTCCTGAGTGAACTGGAATTCTCCAGTTGTCACGGCGACCTCCGGGAGTTCTGGGGTCAGACGCACGGTGCCTTTGGATAAGGTCAACCGACCCGACACAGTGGATCGATCCGTGTTGTCAAGATCAATCCGCAGGCCGAGATCCAGTCGAGCATCGCCCCTTCCCTTCGTCTCTGTCGTAAGCCCGCCAAGCATGCCCTGCACCGGAGAGCGATTCACCAGATCGACGAGTCGCTGCAGATCTCCCGTCAGCGGGCCATTCACCTCCAAGATGGGGCGCTTCGACTCCAGGTCTGCAATCGTCGCCTTCGTCTCGCCGAGCGACATCTCTCCCATTTTTGCCTTGTTCGCCGTCAGGCGGAATGCCTGACGATCGAACTCAACCGTTGCGTGAATGCCTGTAATCGTCGGCCACCCCGCGGCCGGACGCATGCTTGCACCATTGGTTTCGACCGTCACCAGAAACCGCCCCTGAGATGGGTCGCGAAATGGAAATGCCGCAAGCGGGCCAGTCAGTGCAAACGTCGCGGTCGCGGAGGATGCCGATAACAGAGACTCTTTCAGCCACTGTCGTGTATCGGCACTCGCCGACAACGGGACGTAACGGTGGACCCGTCGGATATCCGCGCGTAACACCTTCCCCGTGAGATCGACTTCGCCCGGTCCCTCTCCCGGCCAGCGACCAGACCCCGACACCTCCACTGCCAGATCCGGATTGCTGATCGACAGTTTTTTAATCTGAACAGAAATCTCGGGGCGTGTCACCGCCATATCTGCCGCAAGTACATTCTTTGACGTCCAGTAGAACTGGCCATCTAGCCGATCAAACGACAGGCGGGGATCTTCAAAAACCTTGGGAAAAACCAGGGTGCCCGACTCTCCTGAAAGCGTCAGTTCGCCACCGTCTTCTTTCGCCTTCACCCGTCCCGATAGCGACGTAAAACCAGGGCGCGTGACGCCTTCGGCCAGTGCGAGCCCAACAAAACTAGTGTCCAGTTCAAATCCAGTCGTAAGCGCCGGAGTCTCTCGCCATTTCAAGACCAGATTGTTGAGTCGGCCCTTTGGCGACAGCGCCATCAGCTGACGACGCCAGTCAGATGGCAGCGGCAGATGTTCAGCGAGCCACATCGCCGAAGCGAGATCAATGACGGCAGCAGAGAGATCCGTCTCAGAGTCTTCACCATTACTCGACTGACGAACGACAAGCTGCGCATTTGGAATGGATAGCGGTGTCTCTAATTGTTTGGACTGCAGCTGCAGATCTTTCAGCCGAACGACCTGACGCGTCGACGAAATCGCCGTCTCAACGCGGCCTGTCAGCCGCTGAAGGGTCAGTGCCTCGCGCGTTTTCCCCCAACGCAACGATGCATCGGTCAGATCCAGGTCAGCCGTGAGATCTTCAAGAGACGATCGATCGAGCGTGAACCAGGCGCGCAACGCACCCTGCCCTGCTTTCACCGTGAGTGGTGCGTCGGCAGGCAGATGAACAAATTCAAACAAAGCGGCAAGATCAACCCGATCAAACTGCACAAAGGCTTCACCGGCCCAGGCTGCAAGATTTGATGGCGCATCAAAGAGTGAATGACGAAAATTGGCCTGTAGCACAAACCCCTCGCCCAGCGATGAGGGCGGCGTTGCCCGAAGTGCCCAGGCATGAGAAATGCCCAGGTTCGTCATCGCAAACGTCAGGTCTTTCAGCCGCGTCGCCTTGTCCCGCTGCGCATCTCGCCAGAGAATCTCGCCCCCATCAATCCGAACGCGTCCCTGTCGAAGTAGCCAGTCAAAGCCCGCCCCATCGGCTTTGCCCTCGCTCACCGAGAATCCAGCGATCTGCAGCACCCCAGACGAGGTTCGCTGCGCAAAGACCGTAACATCCTCGAGCTCGATCTCAGAAAAGATTGGCTGCCAATGCCAGAGCATCGTCATCGACCGTGGGCCCATCGTGGCCCGGATCTCGCGAATCGCTAGAACCCGATGTCCCTCGGGATCACTGATCGAGAGTCCGTCGACGACCAGGCGCGGCCGCCACCAGGTCTCCCAGTCGGCCGAGACCTCCCCGGCAGCAAATGTCAGCCCATTCTTGCCAAGGGCGGTCGTGATGTCTGACCGCGCCTGCTGCTCCCACTCAGCCAGTGAGGGCCAGATCCAGAGTCGAATCACCAGCAGACCCGCCAAGAAAATGACCGCCAAGGCCGCCGCGATCCAGGCCAACAGGCGAACCAGACGGCGTGTCAGAGGCTGATAGCGGCCAAACACTTCAGAGGTCATGGTCGGGATTCTTGCACAGGACCTCTGGTTCGATCACCTTGCCGTCCACACCGACCGTTGGAGTTCTAGAATCGCACCATGGCCTCCCTCGATTCCAGCGACGACTCCCAATGCCCTCTTGAGGGTTACGACGCCGCCTGGCAACTTTCCGACTTCGCCAAACGAATTCTGCCCAGGGTCATCGCGGCCAATCAGCAACTGGCAGTCGACCAGCCAATCACGCCGCTGGTGCTACGCCAGCATTTTGAAACCATCTGGCCCGATGCCCAGACACCGCATCCCGAGACATTGGATCGCGTGGGGCAGGCATTACGCCAGTTTCGTAACAGTGCCGTGCTCGCCATCATGGCAAGAGACTGTTCGCGCACTGCTGATTTTCACGAAACCCTGACCAGCATCTCCGCGCTGGCCGACCTGACGATTCACGCCGCCTACCGCGCCGCCATGACAGCCGCCGTGGCGCAGCACGGCATCCCTCGAGATGCCAGTGGCCGCCCGCAAGACATGATGATCGTGGGCATGGGCAAGCTCGGTGGGTTCGAGCTCAATGTCTCATCAGATGTCGACCTGATCTATGTCTTCTCAGAAGAAGGCGAGACCGATGCGAGTAGTCCCAATAGCCGTGCCATCGACACGAATACATTTTTTACCAAGGTGGGCCGAAGAATTGCCGCACTCCTGGGAGAAGCCACCGCCGATGGCTTTGTCTTTCGCGTCGACCTGCGGCTCAGACCCAATGGAGACTCAGGACCGTTAGCCGTCAGTCTTGGAATGCTCGAAGAATATTTCATCGTGCAGGGTCGCGAATGGGAGCGCTACGCGTGGATCAAAGCACGCGTGGTGAATCAGCCGCACGTCCAGACCGCCGAGGACTTTGTCCAGTCGGTCGCCGGCTTAAACGATGTGGTGCGGCCCTTCGTCTTTCGACGCTACCTTGACTTTAATGTCCTCTCCGCCCTTCGCGATCTGCATAGTCAGATTCGACAAGAGGCGTCACGTCGCCAGATGAATCGCGAATCCCATATGGCTGGCGAAACAGATCCCATTGATATCAAGCTAGGCCCCGGGGGGATCCGCGAGATTGAATTCATCGCGCAGATGTTTCAGCTCATTCGCGGGGGAAAAGAAGAACCACTGCGGGCGAAGGGCACTCGAGAGGTATTGGACTATCTCGCGACGTCGGGTCGACTCTCGGCCACTGAGATTGCGATGCTCAAAGAGGCTTATCGATTCTGGCGTGACATCGAGCACCGCCTGCAGTACCGAGAAGATGCCCAGACCCATGTGCTTCCTGGAAAGTTTTCCATTGTGTCGCGCATTGGTGAGTCGATGGGATACGACACAGCGGAGGCTTTTCTCGCAGCGATTCAGCAGACACAACAAACGGTCCGTGAATCGTTCGAGCGCCTCTTCTCAGGTGTCGCGACCGATACGCCCGCCACTGCACCCGCCTCGGGCGAGACAAAACTGGAGCGGTTGTTGGCGCGTGCGAAGGTCATCGCCGCACAGACCGCCAATCCCGAGCAGACCCTCGTTCGGCTCAATCAGTTATTGGAAGCCATTGGACGACGCGCGTCCTATCTCGCGCTATTTGATGAATTCCCCAATGCATTTTCTCGCGTCGCGCAGGTCGTCAGTGCATCCGCCTGGGCATCAGACTATCTGCGCCGACATCCGATCGTGCTCGACGAACTGCTGGATACACGCTCGCTCGAGACGCCGCCCGATGACGGAGCGTTTCTGAACGAACTTCGAACCCGACTGCGCGAAGCGACCCATCACGGGGTACCCGATATCGAGGGGCAGATGGATGCCCTGCGCGAGGTGCATCACGCCCATCTGTTTCGATTACTCGTACAAGATCTTGACGGTCGATGGCCCCTGGAGAAACTCTCGGATCATCTCTCGGCCATGGCCGATGCTGTCCTTGAGGCAACGCTCGAGGCTGTCTGGCCCACACTGACCAAGCGACATCGCGAGACACCTCGATTTGCCGTGATCGCCTATGGCCGGCTGGGCGGGAAAGAGCTGGGATACGCCTCCGATCTGGACCTGATATTTCTCTATGAAGACGATCATGAGATGGCGCAGGAGATCTATGGCCGGCTAGCACAACGACTCAATGTCTGGCTGTCCACCGCAACGGCAGCAGGCACGCTCTTTGATATTGATCTTCGACTCCGTCCGAATGGAAGTGCCGGACTGCTGATCACGGCACTCGACGGATTTATCGAATATCAAACCCAGCATGCATGGGTCTGGGAACACCAGGCCTTAACCCGCGCGCGATTCTGTGCAGGCGATCAGGCAATTGGTCAGCAGTTTGAAGCAGAGCGTGACCGCATCCTTCGTCTACCCAGAGATCCAAGACCGCTCTTGGAAGAAATCTTAGCGATGCGCGAGAAGATGCATGAGGGCCACCCGAATCCAACCGATCAGTTCGATATCAAACACGATCAAGGCGGTATGGTCGATATTGAATTTATCGTTCAGGCGCTTATCTTGCGCTACAGCCACGCCCATCCCGAACTCACCGGCAATCTCGGCAATATCGCGCTGCTCGGTATCGCGGGACGGCTTGGACTCATCGATCTCTCGCTTGCAGAGCGTGTTGCAGATGCCTATCGCAGCTACCGCCGCCGTCAGCATGCAGAGCGTCTTGCGGGTGCCGGATCAGCACGCGTACCGCAGTCAGAATTTCTGGAAGCACGCGATGCCGTCAGAGCCCTCTGGCGTGCCGTGTTTGCAGATGCCCCCACACCACCACGCACGCTCCAGATGATTCACGAGAGCAAGAGCAGCTTCCCCACTACATAGACTGAGAGTCCTGCGGCAAGACAGCCCGCCATGTGGCGCGTTGCCCACCAGCCGATCAGACTCGCTGCGGCGGCCCAGAGCTTGGGATTGTTCATGGCAATCGCCAGTTCACCCTGTTGAAACAAGATACTGGGAACAATCACTGCAGTGATCGCGGCCATCGGTGCAAACCGCAAGGCGCGCTGAAGTCGCACGGGCAGATCAATACGACGTGGCCACAACGTCAACGTCGCACGCGAGACAATCGTCATCACCATGAGTCCGACAATCGCTACCCAGATGTAGAGTTCACGGTCCATCATGAGTCCTGTCTCGACGCAGTCAATCCTGAACTGCCAGGTCTGCCATCCACCAGCATCGCCGCGAACACCCCTGCAATCACTGCAATCAGCAGCCCCAGATTCAACGGAAGCTTGACCGCGAGCACGGCAACGACAGCAGCAACGCCCACACAGACCAGGCTTGCCCGATCCAGTAGCATCGGCAGCAACATCGCAATCAACGCAAGGGATGCCACGTACTCCAGTCCCCAAGACAATGGAATGACGTGTGCCAAGAGAATTCCCGCAATTGAACTGGTCTGCCAGACCAGCCAGTTAAATCCTGCTGCCCATCGAAAATAGGCCAAGGGTTCGGATGCCGCGGGGAAAGTATCCGACTGGACAAGACTTGGCTGATGTACGGGCGGGTTCGGGTAACGACGCAGAAAATTAACGGACAGGACATCGACCGTCCCAATGGAATACAGCAGCCGTGACCCCCAGGGCAGTCGCTGAAAAAACGGCTTAACGGCTGCGGAATAAATCACAAACCGCAGGTTCACGATCAAGGCGCTTGCCCAGATGATGGCGAGCGGCGCCGATGCGGCCAACAAGGGCAGGCTTGTTAACTGGGCCGATCCGGCATAGACCAACAAGGTCATACCGATCGCCTGTGCCGTGCTGAGCCCAGACTGGACCATCGCCACCCCGGTCACCAGCCCCCAGGTCGCCATGGCCAGACTCGATGGCAGTGATTCGCGTACCCCCAAAGCGGCGGCAGGTTGGCGAATCCATTGAAAGCGTTGCTGATCAGTCATGAAGGCTTAGATTGTAGAGGCCTGCGAGGGGCAGCCCCAGCCGGGCTCCGCTAAAATAGCGCCACTTCAAACTTTCTCAGGGGCAAGTCATGTCAATGGCCGATCGTGATGGCTGGATCTGGATGGATGGGCAGTTTGTGCCCTGGCGCGACGCCAAGATCCACGTTCTGACCCACACTTTGCACTACGGCATGGGCGTCTTTGAAGGCGTGCGCGCCTATAAGACAGCAAACGGCCCCGCGATCTTCCGACTCACGGAACACACCCAGCGTCTGATGAACTCCGCAAAGATCTTTCAGATGAAGGTGCCGTTCGATGCGGCAACCCTCGAGGCCGCCCAGAAGGAAGTGGTCCGCCGAAACCAACTGGAATCCTGCTATATCCGCCCGCTGATCTGGATCGGCTCGGAAAAATTAGGGGTGGCCGCGAAAGACAACAAGATTCATGTGTCTATCTCCGCATGGCCCTGGGGCGCCTATCTTGGAGAAGAAGGCATTACTAAAGGGATTCGAGTCAAAACATCATCATTTTCTCGGCACCACGTGAACGTCTCATTGGTTCGTGCCAAGGCCTGTGGCTATTACATTAACTCCATTCTGGCCAACCAGGAGGTCACGGTACACGGCTACGACGAAGCCCTGCTGCTCGACACCGAGGGCTATGTCTCCGAAGGCTCCGGAGAAAACGTCTTCATCATTAAAAATGGGAAACTTGTCACGCCTGATCTCGCATCTTGCCTAGATGGCATCACACGAGATGCCGTGATCACCATGGCCCGGGACATGGGGATCGAGACGATCGAAAAGCGCATCACCCGCGATGAGATGTACTGCGCCGACGAGGCATTCTTTACAGGAACCGCTGCCGAGATCACACCGATCCGTGAACTCGATGATCGGACCATTGGCAATGGCGGACGGGGCCCGATCACCGAGAAGCTTCAGTCACTGTTCTTTGATGTCGTCGCTGGCAAATCATCCCAGTATCGCCACTGGGTTCATCCCGTCTAATGGCCGAAAGGAAGCCCGCGATGTCCACGGAATCTCAACAGCCATCCACGCCTGTCATGCTTCAGGCCACTGACCTGCCTGCCTTCTGTCCGAATCCGGCAATGCCGCTGTGGAACCATCATCCCAAGGTCTTTTTAGATCTTGGGCATGACGGCAAAGCCCGCTGTCCCTACTGCGGCACGCAGTATCAGCTCGCCCCCGGTGCCACAGTCCACGGCCACTAAACACGCCGCACTGGTCGTCGCGCCACAGTGGGTGGGCGACGCCATCGTCTCACTGCCGCTGATCGCACAACTTTCCCAGGAAGTCGACGCCATTGATGTCCTGGCGATGCCAGGCGTGGCGGCAGTGTTCGAGGCCTGCCCCCAGGTGCGCAAGGTCATCAGCGTTGCGTTTCAACATGGCAGGCTCCAATGGTCGCTACGTTGGCAGACCGCACAGCAGTTAAAGGGGCGTTACCAGATCGCCATTGTTCTCCCTAACTCGTTGAAGTCAGCACTGATTCCTTGGCTTGCACGAATCCCCGTTCGACGTGGGGTGCTGGGTGAGCATCGCTATGTTCTGCTCAACGATCGGCGCACCCCACCCCCAGATCACGGGTCGAAACGACCCTCAATGCTGGCGCATTACCTTTGCCTTGCAACGCATCCCATCGCGCAAGACGCAATCGACACCCGAGGCCGACATCGGCCGCAGCTCGCAGCCAGGCGGTTGCCCCGCCCAAAAGCAGATCCGACAGGGCCACTTCTCGCACTCTGTCCTGGCGCGGAATATGGTCCTGCCAAGCAATGGCCACAGGCTCACTTTGCCGCTGTCGCTCTGGACTGGCTCGCACAGTCTTCGGATCACGCCGTCGTGATTCTTGGGGGCCCAAAGGAAAAGGCCATCGGCGAACAGATCCGTCAGTCGATTACCGAAATGCATGGCCCCGCCGCGCGGGTACAGAGTCTCTGCGGAACAACCAGTCTTGCAGAAGCATTCGGCTGGTTGAGTCTGGCGCAGATGGTGGTCAGCAACGATTCTGGGCTCATGCACGCGGCAGCCGCTCTCGATGTTCCCGTGATCGGTCTCTTCGGCTCGAGCGACCCTGACCACACACCGCCCCTCTCCGCGAAGGCCAGAGCGATCAGTCTCAGGTTATCCTGCAGTCCATGCTTTAAACGAGCGTGTCCGTTAGGGACGACCGCATGCCTGCGTGACCTCGCGCCAGAACAGGTCATCAAGGCGATGCGCGAGATCCAGCCAACGCCCACGCGCATTGATCACACGAATCCGTTATGAAACCGCATCCACACGACTTCATTCTGACCATCGCCTGCCCGGATGCCAAAGGCATCGTCTTTCGCGTGTCTGAATTTCTTTTCCAGCGACAGTGCAACATCTTGGATTCCGCACAATTTGGGGACGATGAGACAGGGCTCTTTTTTCTGCGAGTTCATTTTGAACATGCGGGCGATCAGAGTCAGTCTGAGATCGAAGCCGCCTTCGTCCCCTTGGCCAAGTCGCTGCAGATGACCTGGCGCCTTCATTCTGCCAAACAACGATCGCGTGTCTTAGTGATGGTCTCTCGTCAGGGGCACTGTCTCAACGACCTGATGTTTCGTTGGTCAACAGGGCAGTTGCCGATCGATATCACGGGCGTCATCTCGAACCACCGTGACCATGAGACCTTAGTCGCGCATCACAAGACACCGTTTTATTACCTGCCCGTCGACGCAAACAACAAAGCCGCACAGGAGCGCGAAGTCTTAAAGATTGTCGAATCAAGTCAGGTCGACTTTGTCGTGCTTGCGCGTTACATGCAGATCTTATCGCCGGAACTGTGCCGTCAGCTCGAGGGGCGCGCCATCAATATTCATCATTCTTTCCTGCCGAGCTTTAAGGGTGCCAAGCCTTATGAACAGGCCCACTCACGCGGCGTGAAGATCATCGGTGCCACCGCGCATTACGTCACAACAGATCTTGATGAGGGGCCGATCATTGAGCAGGACACCGAGCGTGTGGACCACAGCATCAATGCGGCAGACCTCACCTCAATCGGTGCCGATATCGAATGTCGAGTGCTTGCCCGAGCGGTGAAATGGCATGCCGAGCATCGGATTCTGATTAACGGGAAAAAGACGGTCGTCTTTCGCTAGCGATCGGGTTCTCGACGTCGCTCGGATTCTCGACGCTCGAGCTGATCACGACGCAACTCTGCCCGGAGCGTCGTGATCCGAGCATCAATCTTTGATAGCGTGACAAAGTCAGCATCTCCCGCACGACGGGCGAGCGTCAGCTGATCAATCGCCGCGGCCAACGCGCCGACCAGCGCATACTGTTCTGCCGAGGCGGCATGCTGAAGTGCCCGCTTTCCTCGCGCCGCCTCGACCCGCGCCAACAGCGCCCAGGCCTGCGGATCGTTGGACCAGAGACTGGTGATGCGACGAGCCATGGCAGACGTCGTTTCATTGACCGATCCCGCCTGAACGAGCGCCTCGACTGCGGCGCGATGAATCGCTCGCGATTCGGGGTGGGCAGTCGTGACGGATTCGATGAGCCTCTGCAGCGCCGGCGCCGACAGCTGTCGATCCATGGCAAGACGCAGGCGAAGGTGATCAAGAAACGGCGCTGCCTCGTGGGCAAGCCCTGCCTGCGTCACCTGTGCATCGAGCGCAGCCAGAATCTCATCAACTTCGGCGAACTGACGCTGGGCTAAGGCCACCCAGGCCAGACCAAATCGAAGCGCGGTGGTTCGGGTCACTGATGGTGATGCTCCTGCTGGTGTCTGGCCGAGCTGATCGAGCAGCCGCTGACGCGACTGACGCAGCCCGTCCACCCGATTGTCAGCAAGGGCCGTGAGCTTGGCGCGAACCCAGTCAAACGCCAGGCTATTCGACCCTCCCGACGAGGGCTTTCCAAACTCGCTCTGCAGTCGACCCTGCACATCCGCGATCCGCTCGGTCGTTAAGGGATGCGAGCGAAGATAGCTCGGGGCATTCGTGTCATATAACCGACCCGTCTGCCCGAGGCGTTCAAACATCCTTGACATGCCATGAGGGTCGTAGCCCGATGCCGCAAGAATCTGTAGCCCCACACGATCGGCCTCACGCTCTGCATCCCGCGAGAAGGCCATCTGATCTCGTGCAGCAACCGTCTGCCCCAGCGAGATCACTCCCATCGCAGCATCGGCACTCGCCCGTGCCGCCATGATGGCGAGCAAGGCGGTCGCGAGCATCACCGCAGAGCTCTGCCGCTGCTGACCAAACATCCGCGCAATATGCCGCTGTGTGACATGGCCAATCTCATGGGCCAAGACCGACATCACCTCGGATTCGAGTTCAGACGCCGTCAGAAGCCCGGTATGGATACCGATATAGCCCCCGGGCAGAGCAAAGGCATTGATCGAGGGGTCCTTCACCAGAAAAAAACGAAAGGGTCGATTTACCTCGGTGTGCCCGAGCGTATGGGCCGCAGTCAACAACTGTTGCGCACGCACGGCAAGTGCATCCGTCGCCTCGGGATCATCAAAGACGACCCCCATGCGAAGAAACTCCTGATAGATCTGATCACCGAGTCGCTGCTCTGCAGCAGGAGATAACTCATCGACCGATGCCTCGCCCAAGGCGGGCAGGTTATCAAGACCTCCCTGACGAAGTTGTGCGGACGAAGTATTTGGCGTTGCGCTTGCCATCACCACCACAAGACTTGTCGCAACAAGTTGTTGAAGTGAAAGGCTTTTTCTTCTCGGCATACGATCTATCATACCGGCTATGACCAAGCTGACCCACTTTAATTCCGCAGGCGAAGCCCACATGGTGGATGTCGGCGCAAAAGAAGAGACGCACCGTATCGCGCTGGCGACGGGGCGGATCATGATGCAGCCCGAGACCCTCGCCTTGATTCGTCAGGGCAACAGTAAAAAGGGGGACGTACTCGGGATCGCCCGTATTGCAGCGATCTCTGCCGCAAAAAAAACCGCCGATCTCATTCCCCTCTGTCACCCCCTGATGCTATCGAAGGTCAGCGTTGATTTTGAACTGCAAGAGACGCCCCCCGCAGTAGTCTGCACTGCGCGCGTTGAAGTCACCGGAAAGACAGGGGTCGAAATGGAGGCGCTCACCGCAGTGCAGGTGGGGCTACTCACGATTTATGACATGTGTAAGGCCGTCGACCGAGACATGACCATGACGGATATCGCGCTCGTTGAAAAATCCGGAGGTCGCTCAGGGCACTACCAACGCAGCACGGCTTCCGCTTCCTCTTCCTCTTCTTCACTCTAAATTTAAATCTTATGAACACCATGGCCCTTGACGGCATTCGCGTGCTAGATCTCTCTCGCATTCTCGCCGGACCCTCTGCGGCGCAGCTCCTGGGCGACCTTGGTGCCGACGTCATCAAAGTCGAAAAACCCGGTGAGGGCGACGACACCCGTAAATGGGGGCCTCCGTTTGTCATGGGTCGCGATGGCAAGCCCACCGCCGAGAGCGCCTATTACCTCTGTGCCAATCGAAACAAGCGCTCGATCGAAATTGATATCGCAAGCACAGATGGTCAGGCACTGATCCTTGCGCTGCTTGAGAAGGCGGACATCCTGATTGAGAACTACAAGGTGGGCGGACTCAAAGCTTATGGCCTGTCATATGAACAGTTGAAAGATCGATTTCCTCGGCTGATCTATTGCTCCATCACCGGCTTTGGTCAGACCGGCCCCTACGCTCAGCGCGCAGGGTATGACTTCATGATCCAAGGGATGGGCGGGATCATGAGTGTGACGGGCGAATCCAATGGAGAGCCTATGAAGGTCGGTGTTGGAATTGCCGATGTCATGACCGGGATGTATGCGACGGTCGGTCTGCTTGCAGCGCTACGTCATCGCGATCAGACCGGAGAAGGCCAGCACATCGATATCGCGTTACTGGACACACAGGTCTCCTGGCTGATTAACGCAGGCACCAACTATCTTGTATCCAAAGAGATTCCGCCACGATATGGCAATGGACATCCTAATATCGTGCCTTATCAGGTCTTTGCGACCGCAGATTTCCCCATCATCATCGCCGTAGGCAATGACAGCCAGTTCCGTAAATTCTGCGAGCAGGTTGGACTTGATGGTATTGCGGAACATCCCGACTACGCGACCAATGTGGCTCGCGTCAAACATCGCGATGCACTCGCTCAGATCATCTCGGTGGGCATGAGAAAACAACCCCGAGACCACTGGATCAGCGTATTCGAAAAGGTGGGCGTGCCGTGCGGCCCCGTCAATAACCTGGAGCAGGTCTTTAACGATCCGCAGGTGCAACACCGAGGTGCGGTAGTGAATCTTCCTCATCCCGAGGCCGCCAGTGGCTCCGTTCCAGTGATCGCCAACCCGCTAAAGCTTTCGAAGACCCCCGTACAGTATCGCCGCGCGCCACCAGTAAGAAATCAACACGCCGCGGAGATTCTTCGTGACTGGCTCGGACGCGACTGACGACACGCAGCGCCGACAACGCTATTCCAATTAATTAATTTTTAAACTTTCATAAGACCTTTTCCATGACTCAACTGACTTCTGAACAACTGGCCATCCAGGCCGCTGCCCGACAGCTCGCCCAGAAAGAATTTGCGCCAACCGCGGCGACAACCGATGCGACCGAAGCCTATCCCTGGGACAACATCAAGAAGTTACGGGATGCCGGATTCATGGGAATGACGATTCCGAAGGCCTATGGCGGCCAAGGGCTCGGTTATCTCGAGACGGTACTTGTCATCGAAGAAATGGCCAAGGCCTGCGCAGCAATGGGCCGCATCACCGTCGAAGCCAATATGGGGGCCATCGGTGCCATCATGGCCTATGGCTCTGAGGAACAGAAGCAGATCTCTGCATCCTGCGTGCTTGCAGGCGATAAGCCTGCGATCTGCATTTCAGAGCCCAATGCAGGAAGTGCGGCCAGTGAAATGACAACCCGAGCTGATCGCGACGGAGACCACTATGTCATCAAGGGCCACAAGTACTGGATTACGGGTGGAGGTGTCTCGCGTCTACACCTGATCTTTGCGCGCGTCTTTGAAGACGGTGTTGAGCAGGGAATTGGTGGCTTTATCGTAGTGCGCGAGAAGGAAGGCCTTCCAGGCATGACGATTGCGGATCGCACCCCGTCCATGGGAGTGCGCGGCATCCCCGAAACCCATGTCTATTTCGACGGCCTGCGGGTGCATGAGTCCATGTTGCTTAAACCGATGGGGGATCTGCGCAAAGGATTTGCGGCGCTCATGAACGCCTATAACGCCCAGCGTGTCGGCGCCGGTACCGTTGCCCTCGGCATTGCGCAAGGTGCCTTTGAAGAGGCCGTCGACTACGTCAAGATCCGCAAGCAGTTTGGCCGGCCCATCGGCGAATTCCAAGGACTACAGTGGATGATCGCCGATATGTCGATTCAACTTGATGCTGCGCGCCTACTTATTCATCGTGCTGCCGATGTCCCAGTGGGCACATTTCCGGATGTGAAGCGCGCCGCTCAGGCAAAAATCTATGCTGCGGAAACCGCCAATAAGGTCACCAGTGATTCGCTGCAGCTCTTCGGCTCCACCGGCTACTCTCGCGAAGTCGCCATGGAACGCCATATGCGTGATGCTCGTATGTTCACCATCGCTGGCGGCACGGCACAGATTCTGAGAACCCAGGTGGCATCCTCCATCCTGGGGGCAAAGCTGCCACAGACCCGCGACGGCTATATTAAACATCCCATGGGCTAACGCCCACTTCTGAAAGCACCTGCTGATGACCCTTCTGAGCCTATCGATTGCCGCCATCGCAGGCAGCTTTTTTGGACTGTTGTTGGGTGGCTTCTCCAAGGGGGCCCTCGGTCTTGGGCTGCCCCTGATCGCCGTTCCGATTCTGTCGATGTTTATGCCGATTCCTCAGGCATTGGCGATTCTGACCGTGCCCGTCTTCATCACCAACATCTGGCAGGCAATGCAAGGTGGCAACCTCGGTGCAGTCATCAAACGGTTCTGGCCGATGACCATCGCCTTAGTGATCGGCATCGGATTCGGCACTCAGCTGCTCGTAAGGCTAGACCAGAACACGCTCTACATCATCATGGGGACGGTCGTACTCATTCAGCCCGCAGTGCGTCTGCTCAAACCCAATTTCATCTTGAGTCTTTCTGCTCAGCGATGGGTCGGCCCTGCCATGGCCGCGGGTGGAGGACTGCTCGGGGGGGTGTCTGGTTTTTATGGGCCACCACTGATGGTCTATCTGGCCATGCTCAAGCTGCCCAAAGATCTCTTTACCGCCACGATCGCGATGCTATTTTTTGTCGGGGGCCTGTCACTTGCAATCTTTCTTGCACAGCTAGATGTGATGAACCGAGACAATCTGATCCTGTCGACAGCGGCACTGATTCCAGCAGTCTTGGGAATCTTTATCGGACAAAAGATACGGGCCCGGATCAGCCAGAAGCAGTTCGAACGCGCCATTACTGTGGCAATGCTACTCATCGGACTGAGTCTGCTCTCTAAAGGATTTGCATGATCCGTCTGGGAATCGATCTTGGCGGCACCAAGATCGAAGCCGCCTTACTTGATGATCTCGGTAATGTGGTCTGGCGCTATCGACTTCCCAGTCCTCAGCACGACTATCCCGCCACACTAAAAGCAATCGCAGAACTCGTCTCCCTGGCAGACCGGGCCGCAGCAGATCACGGTCATTCCGCTCCGTTGGCCCGAGTCGGTATTGGGATCCCCGGCTCTGTCTCCCCTACTACTGGTCTGATTCGAAATGCCAATTCCATCTGGCTTAATGGGCAACGCTTTCAACAGGATCTTGAAGTCACACTTGCGCGGCCCGTGCGGCTCGCCAACGACGCCAACTGTCTCGTACTCTCAGAGGCAACCGATGGCGCAGCACAAAATGCCTCGGTGGTCTTTGGTGTCATTCTCGGCACCGGCGTGGGCGGCGGGCTTGCGATCCATAAAAAACTAATCGTGGGTCGACATGCCATCGCTGGCGAGTGGGGCCACAACCCGCTCGCGGGAGATCCGCACGACCACTCCTTGGTTATGAACTGCTGGTGCGGTCGCCAGGGATGCATCGAGACACTACTGAGTGGCCCCGCGCTCGTGGCGGCCTACGACGATCTGACACGTGCGTCTTCCGTCCCAGATATTCTTGCGTTACGACAAGCCGGCGATCCGAAAGCGATCAAGGTGATGGAGGTGTTTTACGATCGGCTTGCACGGGCACTCGCGGCCGTGATCAATCTCCTCGACCCTGACTGCATTGTGATGGGTGGCGGCCTTAGTCAGATTCCAGACCTCTATACTCAGGTCCCGGCGCGTTGGAACCGCTGGATCTTTCATGATGGGCCAGTCACTACAACGCTTTGTGCTGCCCATCATGGAGACGCCTCTGGTGTGCGCGGCGCAGCCTGGTTGTGGTGACAAAGAAAGGATAAAGACGATGCCTGATCAACTGGTGCTCGGTGACTGGGAGACCCTTCGGGACGATGCCACCCGAATTCGGTTCACCGTTTTTGTTGATGAACAGAAAGTCCCAGCAGAAGAAGAACTTGATGATCTGGATGCCGTCTGTCGCCATGCCCTTGTCTTTGCCGATGGCCTCGCAGTCGCCACGGGTCGGCTCGCACCGGATGGACGCATTGGACGGATGGCCGTCTTGGCCTCTCATCGAAGAAAACACTATGGCGCGCAGATCATGCGCGCACTGTTAACCGAAGCCGATGCGATCGGACATGCCCAGACCTATCTGCATGCGCAGTGCCATGCCCTTGGCTTTTACGAAAAATTTGGATTTGTTGCCGAGGGCCCCATCTTTGACGAGGCTGGCATTGACCATCGGACGATGCTTCGCCCGCGCGGTGCTCGCTAGTCGTCCCCGTGGTCTAAAAGATTCCCTGGCAAGGACTTTGTCGGCTTCACGCCAAGGTCTTTCAGTATCTCTGTCTGACGAATCAGACTGCCTCGACCACTGACCAGTTTCTTATGGGCGGCGTCATAGCCCTCTTGGGCCTGACGCAGACGATCGCCAATCGACTCCAGGTCACCGACAAAATTGACAAACTTGTCGTAAAGCAGCCCGCCACGATTGGCAATCTCCACCGCATTCTTCCCAAGGCGTTCCTGTCGCCAGAGATACTCCACCGTCCGCAGCACAAACAAAAGGGTGTTGGGGCTCACCAGCAAGACATGCTTGTTCCAGCCATCAATCCACAGCGTGTCGTCATTACCTGTCGCCAACAGAAAGGCGGGTTCGATGGGCACAAACATCATGACGAAATCAGGGGACCGATCCCCATGAATGCCTTGATAGTTTTTCTTGGCAAGCCCTTCCATGTGCGCCCGAATGGAGGCAAGGTGGGCCTTCAGTCGCGCCGGCTTCTGTGCCTCGTCTTCGGTGTTGTAATAGTCCTCATAGGCCTTCAGTGACACCTTCGAGTCCACGATTAAGAAGCGATCTTCTGGTAACTGAATAATCACGTCGGGACGTCGGGTGCGTGCGGCCTCCTCCGTCGCCCCATGACTTTCCTGTACGAAAAATTCACGATCACGGGCAAGCCCTGAGACCTCGAGGACCCGCTCCAGAATCACCTCGCCCCAGTCGCCCATCATCTTGTTATCGCCCTTTAAGGCTGCCGCAAGATTCTGGGCATCCTGAGAGATCTTCTGCTGCGCCTCGAGCAGGTGCCGGATTCGTTCGGCGAGGATGGTGCTGTCTTTCTGAGCCGTCTCTTTCAAGTTGGAGACTTCTTTGGAGAACGTCTCAAACTGCATTTTCAAAGGCGCCAGTAGACTGCCGACCTGCGTCTGATTGGTCTGTGCCAGCTGCTGCGCCTGTGATCGCATCAGCTCTTCGGCAAAGAGTTTTGCCCTGGTCTCAATCTCTTGTGCGGCATGCTGACGCTCGGCCAGTCGGGCCCTTGCGTCAGCGAGTTCTTCTGCAATTCGGCGCTGGCCAGATGCCGCCCGTAACCCCATGACGGCCGCACCAAGCAAGACACCGATGGCCAGGGCGATGATTAACGAAAGACTCTCCATAGACCTCTCACCCTAAATAAAGAAGAGGGTGGCTAGCCCAAGAAAAATAAAAAATCCCATCGAATCGGTACTAAACGTCAGTAGCACCGAGGCGCCGATCGCAGGGTCTCGGCCCATACGCTGCAGGCCTAAGGGCACCAAGATTCCAATCAACGCACCGATCAACAGCGTTAATAGCATCGCCAACATCATTGTCATGCCAAGCATCAGACCATGATCCGTATCGTTATAGAGCCACCAGGCAAAGGCCCCCGCCACCGATCCCCAGACCAGTCCATTGAGTCCTGCAATCCCAAGCTCCTTCGCGACAATGCGTGAGGCGTTCTTCGCAGTGATCTGACCCAAGGCAATCGACCGAATGAACAACGTCATCGTCTGGTTACCTGAGTTTCCAGCAATCCCCGCAACGATCGGCATTAAGGCGGCAAGGGCGACCACGCGCTCGATCGTGCCCTCAAATGCGCCGATCACTCGCGAGGCAAAAAACGCAGTTCCAAGGTTCAAGGCAAGCCAGAGCCAACGGTTTTTTGCAGACGCCCAGACCGAAGCGAAGAGATCCTCTTCGTCACGGAGACCGGCCTGTGCAAAGACATCCTGCTCACCTTCTTCTCGAATCACATCGACCACCTCATTCACGGTGAGTCGACCAAGAAGCCCTCCGTGATGGTCTAACACTGGCGCAGACACCAGGTCATAACGCTCGAAGGCCTGGGCTGCGTCGCTCGCATCATCATGCGGATGAAGTGCCATGAACTCCTTCACCATGACCTCGGCCACCATAGTGTCCGGCTCGTGGACGAGGAGCTTCGCAATCGGCAGAGCGCCAAGCAGCTTTTCGTTGCGATCCACCACAAACACCTGGTCCGTGTGATCGGGGAGTTCATCAAATCGCCGCAGATATCGCAAGACCACTTCGAGCGTGACATCCTCACGAATCGTCACCATCTCAAAATCCATCCGTGCGCCAACACTGCCGTCGGGATACGACATGGCTGCCCGAAGCTGTTCCCGCTCTTCAATCGAGAGTCCCTCACTAACCTCTTCAACCACCTCTTCAGGAAGGTCCGGGGCCAACGCGGCCAGGTCGTCGGTGTCGAGCGTTTCAGCAGCCGCCACCAGCTCTTCGCGATCCATCGACGCAATCAGCGTCTCACGAACCGCATCCGAGACCTCCACCAGAATCTCACCATCGCGCTCCGCGCGGACGAGCTCCCAGATCGCGAGTCGATCTTCTCTTGGCAGCGCCTCTAAGATGTAGGCAATATCCGCAGGATGCAGACGATCAAGCTTGGTCTGAAGCGCTGCAAGCTGCTGCTTTGCCACCAGCTGACGAACAAGATCCTGGCGATCAGACCCAACCGAATGCTGTTCACGCGACACGATCTCACTCTCGAGCTTTTGACGCGTGAGCATCTCCTGCACTTCGATCAGTGCAAGCTGAGCAGCCTCCGGATCACGGATAGCCTCAATCGTCTTCTCAAACTCGGACATGAAAAACCCCTAGGACCGCGGCGAAACCTGGCCTAACTGTATCCTCAAATCTGCCAAGACCGAAGCAGTTTCGGGGCGGACACCACGCCACAAGAAAAAGGCCTCTGCGGCCTGCTCCACCAGCATGCCCAGACCGTCGATCACCCGTGCGGCCCCCGCATTCGTGGCCTGGGTCATAAACAGGGTGGGCTGCGGGCCATACATCATGTCCATCACCAGATCGGCACGCGCGAAACGCTCAGCGTGTATTGGAATCTCTGCGCCCGACAGGCTTGCAGATGTGGCATTGATGACCACCGCATCATGTTCGTCTGGGTCGTCAGAAGGGTTCGCAAGCATCGACAATGGCATGGCCGATAGCCACTGTGACGATGATGCATCCAGCGCTGCCCATCGATCGACGATGGCCTGCGCACGGTCAAGGCCTCGATTTGCAATCCGAATCCGAGCAGCGCCTGCTTCGCGCAGCGGAGCAATCACGCCTTGGGCAGCACCCCCCGCACCAATAATCAGAACACGTGCACCCTGTAGACTGTTCTGGCTTCCAAGCGCGCGCTCGAGGGCGCGCACGAGCCCCACGCCATCGGTGTTGTCCGCCATCACAAATCCGTTGGCATCCCACTTCAACGTGTTCACTGCGCCCGCCGCCTGCGCACGGCTCGACATCTCCCAGCCCTGAGCAATTGCCAGGGCGAATGCCTCTTCCTTGAGTGGCACCGTGAGGTTCACCCCACCGAAACCCTGGTCACGAAGCGCCTCGAGCATCGGCGCAAGATCGGCAAGGGCCACCTGCTTTGCCTCGTAATGCATCTGTTGCTGCGTCTGTGCTGCAAAGGCGGCATGAATCACCGGCGACTTGCTATGACTAATGGGATCGCCCAAGACCGCGTAGTGTTCGCTTAGCACCACTGGTTCCTCTTCTTCCACAGGCTGGGTCGAGACCGTCGCCACAAACCGCGCCGACAACTGAAGATCCAGTGCGTCCGAAGCGAGCAGATCCACCTCGATCTCGACCCCCGGTCCACTCTCAGGCGCATCAAAACAGCGGAAGACCACGGGCGCACGGCGCAGTCGAAAAGCGCCGTCTCGCAGCGCCACGGCCCGCTCCCGAATCGTGATTCCTGTCTGATCAACACGCCATGACTCTCCCTGCGCATCCAATCCCGCCTGCAGCCCAATCCATCGCTGCGACCAGTAACGCTCAAGTGTTTCCTGAAAATCCGCGTACTGGTTGTAAACCGTATCGAAATGTGTCACCGCTGAAAACAACTCGGCCTCGTTACCCTTGAATACTGGGGTCCGCTGGCCCAGGACCGACAAAATCTGCCACTGATTCATCAGGTCGCTATAGCGACGCAACGGTGAGGTGGCCCAGATGTAGTTCTGAACACCGAGCCCCTGATGGGGGCCGGGCTGGGTCTGCATCCGTACGCGCCCCATCGTCTGTACCCGATAGATACCCGGCAGTCGGGCGAGCGCCAATAACTCCCCCCAGCTCGTGTTGGCCAGGATCATGAACTCTGACACGAGCGTATCGATGGGCGATCCCCGCCGCCGTTGCGTCAGCACCGGACGACCATCTCCAACGCGAGAGGCCTGTGGATTCGCCGAGTTCCATTGGACATCAAAGTTAAAGTCGATGCGCCCGGGCATCTCTGGCCGCCCCCGGGCCACCTCGCGAGAGGCCTTCAGGCGTTGTGCCAGAAACAATAACGGTTTGAGTCCATGCCACGGCAAATGGGCGGCATCGATTTCTTCCAGAGGCTGATCTAGCAACGACTCCCATTCACCGAGCCGAAGATTCTTTTCAATGAAGACACGCTCAATCTTGGACTGTGTGCCAAGCTTCTGACCCTGGGCATCAAAGTCAACATACAGCGACAAAGCAAACCGCTCGTGACCTTCGTCGAGCGAAAACAGCGGAATCACATCGCCCGGAAGCATGGTGATCTTGTCTCCCGGAAAGTAGACGGTCGATGCACGCTCGCGGGCGACCTGCCCAAGAGGACTCTGTGGCGTAATCGCAAGCCCCGGCGCCGCAATATGCACACCGACCCGCCAGCCCCCCTCCTCCCGCGTCACAATCGAAAAGGCGTCGTCGATCTCGGTGGTCGCGGCATCATCAATTGAGAATGCCGTCACGTCTGCCAGTGGCAGTGCGAGTTTGGTGACGGCCGATTGCAACGCCGCGATCTCGGATGCTGCAAGACCAAAGCCTGTCCCAACGGGAAAGCACTGCTGCAAAAACCGCGCATAGTGAATGCTATAAGCCGACGGAATCGCGCCACGCTCAAGCAGCAGTCGTGCGGGTGTCATCTGTAGCTGATGGGCTGCCGCATCCAACGCCTTATAGGTGATGGATTGTTTATCGGGGCGTACCACTAGCATCAGACCGGAGTCTTTAATCGCCTCAGGCAGTTCCCCCGCAATGAGCGCATCCTGCAGGGCCTGCTGCGCTTGGGCCGCCAGTCGCTTCTTCTCTGCACCGGCAAGCGCCGCCTTTAACGACTCTTCAGGAGCTGCGCGATAACGGCCACGCCCCTTTCGATAAAAATACATGGGCGCCTGATGCAGTGCCATCAATAGCCCCGCCTTCTCGGCGGTACTCGCAGTCACCGAAAAGACTTCAGCAGAAAATTCCTGAAAATCAAATTCCTCTGCAGGGGCGCATTCCCATAAGAACGGCGGATCAAGCTCTTGTGCGATCGACTGCGCGTCCCGAAGCAACTGGTCTGGACTGGGACTTGCAAACAATAGGAGTGCGACCTGTCGTTTGATCTTTTGTCGTTTGCCCGTGGGCATCTCGACCTGAAGACTGGTGTCGGCCTCGGACAATATCGTGGCGACACGAAATCCGCCGTCTTCCTCGAACAGAACAAACATCCCTACTGACCCTGACTGAGACCACGCAAGAGTCGATCGTGGATCCCCGCAAATCCACCATTACTCATCACCAGAATCTGATCCCCAGGACGCGCCTCACGACAGATCGTTGACACAAGATCCTCAATCTCGCGGGACACCAAGGTCCGCTCTTGTATCGAGGCCAACGCCTGGTCCAGATCCCAGTCAATACCACCGGCAAAGGCAAAGACACGGTCTGCCCCGGAAAGGCTATCGGCAAGCTTTGCAGCCATCACGCCAAGCTTCATCGTATTGGATCGAGGCTCGATGACCGCAAGGATTCTTCCAGTCATGCCGGCACGCCGCATCTGATCACGCAATCCATCAATGGTGGTCTCGATGGCGGTCGGGTGATGGGCAAAGTCATCGAGCACGCGAATCCTGTTGATCTCGCCACGAACCTGCATCCGTCGTTTCACGCCAAGAAAACGCGACACGCTCTGACAGGCCTGCTCAGCTGAAACGCCAAACGCGACTGCCGCAGCAATCGCAGCAAGCACATTACTGCGATTGTGGGCGCCCGTGAGCGGGCTCTCGACACTGCCGACAGGACGGCCGGCCTGTAACACCGTAAAGTGATCCGCGGACCCCGACGAGACCCCCGACGACGCGGGCAAGCCGATCGACCATCCAGCCGCATCCTGAAATAATTCCACCGGCGTCCAACCGCCGCGTGCCAGAACGCGCGCAAGGGCTGGCGCCTGCGCATTCACCACGAGGCGTCCTTTTGACGGCAAGGTTCTGACCCAATGATGAAACTGTGTCTCAATCGCTGCGAGGTCCGCAAAGATATCCGCGTGATCAAACTCAAGGTTATTCAGTACTGCGATCTCTGCTCGGTAATGCAGAAACTTGGATCGCTTATCAAAAAAGGCCGTGTCGTATTCGTCTGCCTCAATCACAAACGGGGGAAGATGATCCGATGCATGCGACCCAAACGCAGGACTCAATCGCGCAGAGACGCCAAAGTTTTCGGGAACGCCGCCAATCAAAAATGAAGGCGAGAGTCCTGCGTCTTCTAAGAGCCAAGCCAAGATGGCGCTGGTCGTGGTCTTGCCGTGTGTCCCAGAAACGGCAAGCACGCGATGGTCTCGCAACAGATGTTCGGCCATCCACTGTGGGCCCGAGACCAGCGGGGCGCGCGCATTTAATAAGGCTTCGATCAACGGCATCCGCCGACTCGCGACATTGCCAATCACCCATAGGTCAGGGCGAAGCGACAACTGATCCTCTGAAAACCCTTCCATCAGTCGAATGCCTGCGGCCTCAAGCTGGGTACTCATGGGGGGATAGACATTGGCATCACAGCCCGTAACCTGATGGCCGCGCGCTCGTGCCAGCAAGGCGAGTCCGCCCATGAACGTGCCGCAAATCCCGATGATATGTAGGTGCATGCGCCATTGTAGCCACCGGCATAATGCGGACCATGCAAGACAACTGGAATCAATGGCACGCTGAACCAGGCCCCCATGGGCTGCGACAGGAACTCGCCGTCGCAGCGGCGGCCCTGATCGCTGAAGAGGGGCTCGACTACGCAAGCGCCAAACGAAAAGCCTATGACCGGGCCACGGGGGGGCATGGCAGCCGACTTGCCAAACAAGATCTGCCCTCTAATGAAGAAGTCGAAGACGCCCTTCGTGAATACCAACAGATTTTCCAGTCAGACCATCAGCCCCAGCGCCTAGCCAGCCTCCGCCAAAAGACCCTGGCGCTCATGCAATTGCTTCGCGAGTTTCGCCCGATGACCAGCGGTGCCATCGTCAACGGAACTGCCTCGGACCACACCGATATCCACATTCAGTGCTATGCCGACAATGCCAAAGCCCTGGGGTTTTTTCTGCTCGATCACAACATCCAGAGCGACGCCACCACGAGTGATGGCGATCCGCGAGCAGGGCGAGGGGCGCGCGACCTCGAAACCCTGGTGATTCAATGGCAGGGAGAGCTGGCCGTCATCACGATCTACCCAGAGACCGACCTGCGGTCGGCGCAAAAGACCGATAGCCGTGGCCGACCGCTCAGAGCCGATATTGACGCGCTCTCACAACTCATCAAAGAATCCCAACCCGAATAGAGGTCTCACCATGGCCGCACCCGCCAATACACGCCGCAGCATCATCGCGATCACCGCATTAGTCATGCTCATCCTGGGCATTGCCATCGGGATCTGGCGGATCAATCCAAACCAGGTCAATACCCCCGCCGACTGGATATTTGACCTCAGCTTCCCTAATCCAAAGGGGGAGCCTACGGTCATGTCATCCGTTCGGGGACGTTTGACTGTGGTGAACTTCTGGGCCACCTGGTGCCCCCCTTGTGTCGAAGAGATGCCAGAACTTTCTCGAGTTCACGCCGAAATGTCGTCATCTGGCGTTAAAGTGATTGGATTAGCGGTCGATTCTCCGTCAAATGTCAGAGAATTCGCAGAAACTAAACCCGTCTCTTACCCGCTACTGATTACTGGCGGATCGGGTACCGAACTGGCGAAAAAGCTCGGAAATGCAATTGATGCCCTACCTTATACGGTACTAATCGACGAAAAAGGGCGCGTAATCAAGCAAAAAGCCGGCAGAATACGCGAAGAAGAACTCAGATCATGGATCTCTGAAGTGCGCTAGAATTGCCGCTCCGAAATCTTATGGAGCGGACCGAATGTCGTCATCTTCGGCGATCTGGGTGCTACATGGGCCCAATTTGAATCGACTTGGCCAGAGAGAGCCAGCGATTTATGGGTCAACAACCTTAGCGGAAATTGATCAGCGCCTAAAGACGCAAGGGCAGTCTGCAGGTGTATCGGTTGAAAGCTTTCAAACTAACCACGAGGGCCAGATGATCGAACGGATCCATCAGGCACCTGCTGCGGGAATTGGATTTATCGTGATCAATCCGGCCGCGTGGACACACACCAGCGTGGCCGTTCGGGATGCGATCGCCTCAGTCGCAGTTCCGTTTGTCGAAGTACATCTCTCCAACGTGCACCGCCGAGAGGCGTTTCGCCACCACTCGTATTTTTCCGATCTGGCCGAGGCTGTGATCTGCGGGCTTGGTCCCGCCGGATACAGCGCCGCCCTGGACTTCGCCATCCAGCGTCTTCGCCAGACCGCCGTTTAAGCAAGACCTCGAAGGAGCCTCATCTCATGGACCTCAGAAAACTCAAAACCCTGATTGACCTGGTTGCCGAATCGGGCATCGCCGAACTCGAGATCACCGAGGGCGAAGATAAAGTCAAGATTGTGAAGTCCAACGCCGGACCCCAGACCTCACATGTCAGCCATGTGTATACGGCACCGACTTCCGCCGCCCCCGCGACGCAGTCATCCGCTGCCCCGGTGGCCGAAGCCGCAGCACCCGTGTCAGCCGCTGCGTCGGCCCCCGAAGGAAAGGTCATCAAATCCCCCATGGTTGGGACTTTTTATCGGGCATCGTCACCAGGCGCAGAACCTTTTGTATCGGTGGGCTCCACCGTATCAGAGGGGCAGACGCTGTGCGTGATCGAGGCAATGAAGCTGATGAACGAGATCCCCGCAGATGCGGCTGGCGTGATCAAAGAGGTACTGGTCGAAAACGGCCAGCCCGTGGAGTTTGGTCAGCCCCTGTTCGTGCTGGCTTAGACATCCGCAGCTCGCCCCCCATTCGCTAAAAAGATTTCACCATGGCCCTTTTTGAGAAAGTATTGATTGCTAATCGCGGCGAGATTGCCCTGCGTATCCAGCGGGCCTGCCGAGAGCTCGGCATCAAAACCGTTGTTGTGCACTCCGAGGCAGACACCGACGCCAAATACGTCAAGCTCGCCGACGAGTCGGTCTGTATCGGTCCCCCTTCGTCTCGCGAGAGCTACCTGAATGTGCCCGCCATCATCGCCGCCGCCGAGGTGACCGATGCAGAAGCCATTCACCCCGGCTACGGTTTTCTCTCGGAGAATGCCGACTTTGCGGAACGCGTTGAACGCAGTGGATTTAAATTCATTGGCCCAACGCCCGAGGTGATCCGCATCATGGGTGACAAGGTCGCCGCCAAAAAAGCAATGATTGCTGCAGGGGTGCCCTGTGTGCCAGGCTCTGATGGCGCGCTCCCAGAGGATCCCAAAGAGATTGTTCGGATCGCACGCAGTGTTGGCTATCCCGTCATCATCAAGGCGGCAGGCGGTGGCGGTGGCCGGGGTATGCGCGTGGTCCATACAGAGGCCGCCCTCTTAAACGCAGTGGCCACAACACGTACCGAGGCGGCCGCCGCCTTTAACAATCCCGAGGTCTACATGGAGAAGTTCCTG
>CAYPCG010000002.1:0-75674 GCA_964409175.1 uncultured Burkholderiaceae bacterium | reverse complement strand
CTGCACCCAGCAAATGGCCTGCAGTCGGATCACTGGCCATGATCTTTACGCTGTTCGGTGCTGTTGGCACGATCAATAGCCAGGCCTATGGGCCCTGGGCGCTCGGGATTGGCCTGGTCATTCTGACCTACATGTTCTTCGGCTGGTTTGGTGCCGTGATCGCCGAGTCTGAAAGCGGTCAGTACAACAGCCGAGTGGATGCGAGCTTCCGCTGGAGCATGAGCTGGTTCATCTTCTCCGAAGTCATGTTCTTCGCCGCGTTCTTCGGTTCGCTCTTTTACGCCCGCGTGATCTCCATGCCTTGGCTTGGCGATCTGGATCACAAAGCCATTCTATGGCCCGACTTTCAGGCGGTCTGGGGCAAGGGAACCGGTCCCGCAGGATTGGTCGAAGAGTTCAGGACTATGGGACCTTTCTGGATTCCCACGATTAATACCGCACTGCTCTTGACCTCGGGCGTCACACTGACAATTGCCCATCACGCGCTGCGTGAGAACGACCGCGGTAAGCTCAACCTCTTCCTGGGTCTGACGATTCTGTTGGGAATAATCTTCTTGGGATTCCAGGCGTATGAGTACGCGCATGCCTATGCTGATCTCAATCTGAAGCTGACCTCGGGTATTTACGGGTCAACCTTCTTCATGCTGACCGGCTTCCACGGCTTCCACGTCTGTGTGGGAGCGATCATGCTAGCCGTTGTGTTTGGCCGCTGTGTTCGCGGACACTTCAAGCCGAACCAACACTTCGCCTTCGAAGCAGCCGCCTGGTATTGGCACTTCGTGGACGTGGTCTGGCTCGGGCTGTACGTGGTGGTCTACTGGCTATAACCAGCGTGATATTGATGTGGGAAGGCCGCGTTTCGCGGCCTTCTTTTTTACGCAAAGCGCGTGGAATTAATACCGGATGCCTGTGGTCTGAATCCAGCCGAGCTGATGCGCGATGATGAGAAAGAGAAAGAGTGCGACTGAAAAACCAACGCGTAGGGCCAAGGCTTTCACGGTTCGACTGCTCGCCCCTTTATCCCGCATGAGATAAAACAGCGCGGAGCCGAGACTCAGCAAAATGAGAATAAAGGCAATCGCGACAAAGACGCGCATATGAGTTTTTCTAATAAAACAGCAATGGTAACGAAATCACGTTGGGGCGCCTGGCTTGCCGTGGTCGTGGCCTTATTGCTTGCAGTAGCGGGTATCGGCCTTGGCGTCTGGCAGCTTGGCCGTGCCCAGGAAAAGCAAGACCTCATGGATCGACGACTCGATCGGGCGAATCTGATGGAACCCGGGGAAGTGCGTCGTTGGCAGCCAACCGTCACCGCCGACGATTTAGATCAGCAGCGTATCCGAATCACCGGTCGATGGCTCCATGACAAGACCATTGCACTCGATAACCGCGCACGCGATGGCCAAGCGGGGGTACACATCCTGACCCCCGTGTTACTCAATGACCTCAGTATTCTCTGGGTGAACCGCGGCTGGCTGGCCAAGCCCCCCGGTGTCATGACGCTTCCCGCGATTCCTGTGCCGACTGATCCCGTGGGGTTAGAAGCCGTGATGCTTGGCTCGGTCATGAAGCGGATGGAGCTATCGAGCAATCCCGATCAGTTGCGTCAGGGACCACTCTGGCAGAACTTTGACTGGGACGCTGCAGAGGCCTGGTTGCCGGGAGATGCCTGGCCAGTGATTGCCTGGCAGATCAGTGACAATGGAGATGGTCTGGTGCGGGCGATTCCTGAAGTGCGCTCGGATGTTCCGAAGCATATGGGTTACGCTACTCAGTGGTTTTTGCTGACGGCATTGGCGCTATTCTTCGCCTGGCGGCTTCGCCCCCGATCTCGTCATGCACAGGAGCAGTAAGACTTCATGAATCAACCTTCTAAAAAACGCTCGTTCTGGCCGATCTGGGCACTCTTAGCAGTGACGATTGCGCCAGTGATCGCGTCTTATCTGGTCTATTACGGCGTTCGTCCCGAGGGCCGTACTAACTATGGCGACTTTGTCGAACCGCAGGTCACTGTCACGTCTGTCCCTGTAAGCCCGGTGATCTCCCCCATGGCCGAGAGTGCGTTCACGTTGATCCAGTCGGACCCACGCACGCGGCGTCCACTGACTCAGCTTGGCGACTGGGGAGGTCGTTGGCTGATGGTGCACATCGGCCCATCAACCTGCTCTGACGCCTGTAAACAAGAGCTCTGGCTGATGCGACAGATTCGGCTGACGACTGGACGAGAGCGCGACCGTGTGGAGCGGCTCTGGCTGCTCACGGATGACGGCACCCCAGATCCTGCCTTGATTGCGGAGCATGAAGGTATCTGGGTGGCCCGCCTTGGACAGGTGCCTGCCGCCGATGCACTCGTCTCGAACTGGTTATCGGTGGCCGCAACGGCTGTGAAGAACTCTGGTGGAGCAAGCAATATCTGGATCGTAGATCCCCTAGGGAATTTAATGATGCGTTTCCCGGATAATCCAGATCCCGATGGCATGAAAAAAGATATGAACCGCCTGTTAAAGGCATCACGGATTGGCTAACCGCGCATGAGCGAACTGAGTCTGACCAACACCTCGATTGTGAAGCAGTACCTCGCGCTGACGAAGCCGCGAGTGGTCATGCTCATTACATTTTGTGCCGTGATCGGCATGGCGCTCTCGACGCCTGCGTGGATGCCACTCGGCGTATTCTTAAGTGCCACGATCGGAATTACATTGATTGCCGGTGCGGCCGCGGCGGTGAACTGTCTGGTCGAACAACAGATCGATGCCAAGATGGCACGGACTGCCTGGCGTCCGCTGCCCTCTGGGACTTTGACGACACAGCAGACGCTCATCTTTTCCGGAATTCTGGGAGGCATTGGCACCTTCTTGCTGTATGCCTTTGTGAATCCACTGACGACCTGGCTGACACTGGCCACCTTTGTCGGCTACGCCATTATTTACACCGTGATTTTGAAGCCGTTAACGCCTCAGAACATTGTGATCGGGGGCGCATCCGGCGCGATGCCGCCAGTCTTAGGCTGGGCGGCAATCACCGGTCAGGCACCGATCGAAGCCTGGGTCTTGTTCCTGATTATCTTTGTCTGGACCCCGCCGCACTTCTGGGCGCTCGCCCTGTATCGCACGGATGACTACGCACGATCGGGGCTGCCGATGCTGCCAGTGACCCATGGTGCACAGTTCACACGTCTCCACATTCTTCTGTACACCTTCTTGCTCGTCGCAACGACGGTACTGCCAACGTTGATTGGCATGAGTGGGCTGATCTATCTGGTGAGCGCATTGCTGCTCGGCGGCTACTTCTTGTGGCTGACGTGGAAGCTCTACCGAGGCTACTCAGAGCCACTCGCACGAAAGACATTTCGTTATTCGATTAACTATCTGGCGCTCTTATTTGCCGCGCTGTTAGTCGATCACTATCTGGCGTAAGAGATCGCCTAGAAAAAAGTCACTCGCGCCCAGAGGTCTCGCGGCGTTAGCCTGAATCACGAACACAGCGAAAACCGATATAGGCCACGCGCGTGTCGCGCGGTTTTGTCGCTACATCGGATTCACGTTGACGGTCGGCGTCATACCACCATGAGGCGCTGCGCGTAATTCGCTCATCACCGTTGCCGGTCGCCACCCATTCCCAGACGTTGCCGCCCATCTCATAAAGGCCATTGACTCCTGCAGGCGTGGTCATCACGCTGACATGACCCACCCCACGGCGCAGACTTCCCTTGGGCGCAAGGCCTGCATAGTTGCCACAGCCGGATAGACAGTGACTCGATGTTGCTGAGTCCCCATTCGGATAGGGGTATCGCTTTCCTTTCACAAATCCTTTCGGGGGATTGGCGCGCTGCTCGAGATAGGCCGCATTGACCCACTCTTGATCCGTTGGAAGTCGTTTGCCAAAAAACTGACAAATGGAGGCGGCTTCATCAAAGGTCAGGTGGACTGCCGGTTCCTGATCTTGCGCGGGCGCGCCGAAGGGCTGCCGCCAGGTCCAGCCCGGTTTTTTGGTCCAGCCTAGTTCGTAGATGCTGCCGCCGCCTTCACGTTCGGCACGGCTGACAAAGCCTGTGGCCTTGGCCATCTCTTTGACCTGGCCGACAGTCATCTCATGAAGATCCCAGCGAATGCCGTGAATGGTCGCCGTGGCACCGATGTCGGCGGCCTGCGCTGTGCCGGCGATCAGAAACGATCCGAACAATAGAGCAGCCGATCGCATGGGGTCGACGCGACGCGGGTTAAGAAAGATGCGCGCGAAGCTTTTTTAAGGCCGCGGACTCGATCTGACGAACGCGTTCAGCAGAGATGCCATAGCGATCCGCAAGGTCTTGTAACGTGGTGGCACCGCCATCATCTTCATCGCGCAACCAGCGGGCGATCATGATCTCGCGGCTTCTTGCATCCAGGGCGTTTAAAGCGCGCAACAGCCCCTCTGACTGCACCTGTTCGGCCTGCTTGGCTTCGACCAGCTGTGCCGGATCGGCATCAGGGGCCGCCAGATAGGCAATCGGACTAAAGGTCTCGCTCGCATCGTCCGCGTGCGTCTCGATCGCAACGTCTCCGCCTGACATCCGTTGGTCCATTTCTAAAACTTCACGGGCATCGACCTGAAGCGCTCGAGCAATGACTTTGGCCTGATCGTCAGAGACGGCCTCGGCGACACCCAGCGACTGCTTGATCGATCGAAGATTAAAAAAGAGTTTGCGCTGGGCCTTGGTCGTCGCAACCTTGACCAGCTGCCAGTTACGCAGAATGTATTCGTGGATCTCGGCCTTAATCCAGAGCAGGGCGAACGAGACGAGCCGCACGCCTCGGGTCGGGTCGAACCGCTTCACGGCCTTCATGAGCCCGATGTTGCCTTCTTGGATCAGATCGGCCTGGGGAAGCCCGTAGCCTTTGAACTGACGGGAGACGGACACCACCAGACGCAGGTGGGAGAGCACTAGCTCGCGGGCAGCCTCCAGGTCGTTCAGGGTCCGAAGACGCAGGGCCAGCTCTGCCTCGCGCTCGGCCGACAGAATGGGGAACTGCTGGACGGCCCGAATATAGGCATCCAGGTTTCCACCTGGCGAAAGCGTTAGCGTGGCCAGGGCTGAATCAGCAGATGTCGCCATGTGCGTCATGCGGTCCCTCCTTGTTCAACGTGGGACTCATTTTAGCACTCGAGGTTCCCGAGTGCTAACCACCCCCGGCGAGGGTTTTTTGGCCTACTATCGCCCTTCTGTTTTTCGGGAAGGGCGCCAGCCATGAAGTTCCGGTTTCCGGTAGTGATCATCGACGAAGACTTTCGATCCGAGAACGCCTCGGGCCTAGGGATCCGTGCGCTTGCGGACGCCCTGGAAAAAGAAGGGGTGGAGGTCCTGGGGGTGACCAGCTACGGGGACCTGTCTCAGTTTGCCCAGCAGCAGAGCCGGGCATCGGCCTTTATTTTGTCGATCGACGACGAAGAGTTTGGCGCGGGATCGAAAGAAGAGACGGACGCCGCCTTAAAGAACCTGCGCGCCTTTGTCAGTGAGATTCGTTTTCGAAATGCCGAGATCCCTATTTATATCTATGGCGAGACGCGAACCTCTCGGCACGTTCCCAATGATGTCTTGCGAGAACTGCATGGCTTCATTCACATGTTTGAGGATACGCCCGAGTTCGTTGCGCGGCACATCCTGCGTGAGGCGAAAGCGTATATGGAGTCGCTTGCGCCACCATTCTTTCGTGCGCTCTTGGACTATGCCCAGGATGGTTCTTACTCCTGGCACTGCCCCGGCCATTCCGGTGGCGTTGCATTTCTAAAGTCACCCGTCGGCCAGATGTTTCACCAGTTCTTTGGGGAGAACATGCTGCGTGCCGACGTCTGTAATGCAGTTGACGAACTGGGGCAGCTTCTAGATCACACGGGTCCCGTTGCTGCATCAGAGCGAAACGCGGCGCGTATCTTCAATGCAGACCATTGTTTCTTTGTGACTAACGGAACGTCGACTTCGAACAAGATTGTCTGGCATGCCTCCGTTGCGCCGGGCGACATCGTGGTCGTGGATCGCAACTGTCATAAGAGCGTACTGCACGCGATTACCATGACGGGGGCTATCCCGGTCTTTCTGATGCCAACGCGAAACCATCTCGGCATCATTGGTCCGATTCCTCTGGACGAGTTCCGCCCGGAAAATATTCAGAAAAAGATTGAGGCAAATCCTTTTGCACGCGAAGCGTTGAAAGCCGGTGGGGATAAGGCAAAACCGAGAATCTTGACGATCACTCAGAGCACCTATGACGGTGTGCTCTATAACGTCGAGATGATTAAGCAGGTCTTGGGCAGCACGATTGATACGCTGCACTTTGATGAAGCCTGGCTGCCGCATGCGGCCTTTCATGACTTTTATCGCGACATGCACGCGATTGGAAAAGATCGCCCGCGCCCCCAGGATCCGCTGATCTTCTCAACGCAGTCAACGCATAAAGTCTTGGCGGGACTGTCGCAGGCCTCTCAGGTGCTGGTGCAGGAATCCGCAACTCGTACGCTGGATCGCGATATGTTCAACGAGGCGTATCTCATGCACACCTCGACGAGCCCTCAGTACGCCATTATCGCCTCGCTTGATGTGGCGGCCGCCATGATGGAGCCCCCAGGGGGAACAGCGCTGGTCGAAGAATCCATTGTCGAGGCGCTCGATTTCCGTCGCGCCATGCGTAAGGTTGATGAAGAGTTTGGTCTGGACTGGTGGTTCAAGGTCTGGGGCCCAGAGGACATCACTGCGGACAGTGATGGCATGGCCAACCGCAAGGACTGGGAGTTAAAGCCCAATGACGCCTGGCATGGATTTGATGGCCTGGTACCCGGCTTTAATATGCTCGATCCGATCAAGTCGACGGTGGTGACGCCAGGACTCAACATTAAAGGTGAGTTTGATGCCCGCGGTATTCCGGCATCGATTGTCACCAAGTATCTGGCAGAGCACGGCGTGATCATTGAGAAGACAGGGCTTTATTCTTTCTTCATTATGTTCACCATCGGCATTACCAAAGGCCGATGGAATACGCTGCTGACGGCACTTCAGCAGTTCAAGGACGATTACGATAAGAACCAGCCGATGTGGCGCGTGCTTCCTGAGTTCTGCGCGGCCCATCCTCAGTACGAGCGGGTCGGACTGGCCGATCTCTGTCAGCAGCTGCATGACATGTACAAGTCGCACGATATTGCGCGGCTAACGACCGAGATGTATCTCTCCAATATGGAGCCCGCAATGAAACCGGCCGATGCCTTTGGATGCCTTGCCCATCGCAAGGTTGAGCGTGTGGCAATCGATGATCTTGAGGGTCGAATTACGACAAGCCTGCTCACTCCTTACCCACCGGGAATTCCGTTGCTGATTCCTGGCGAGCGGTTTAATAAGACCATCATTCAGTACCTTCAGTTTGCGCGCCAATTCAATGAGACCTTCCCGGGCTTTGAGGCCGATATTCATGGCCTGGTCCAGCAAGAGGTCAATGGACGACTGCAGTACTTTGTAGACTGCGTACCGCGCGGCTAGATGTCGCTGGCGAGATCTCGCCGACTAGATCTCGCCGACTAAGGCCTTGGCAAAGGCATCGGGATCAAATGCCTGTAGATCATCGATGCCCTCTCCGACGCCGACATAGCGCACCGGAATAGGCCGTTGCCTCGCAATCGCTAAGAGCACGCCACCTTTTGCAGTGCCATCCAGTTTGGTGACGATAAGACCTGTGAGTCCGAGGGCATCATCAAATGCCTTGACCTGTGCGATCGCGTTCTGACCGGTTCCCCCGTCAATGACCAGCCAGACCTCATGCGGTGCATCGGGCATCGCCTTGGCCATTACTCGTTTTACTTTTTTGAGTTCTTCCATCAGATGCAGCTGCGTGGGCAACCGCCCTGCCGTGTCGACCAAGACGATATCGACGCCGCGGGCAACACCCGCGCTAACGGAATCAAATGCAACGGCGGCTGGATCGCCCTGCGCCTGGGCGATGACATCGACCTGATTGCGCTCACCCCAGACCATGAGCTGCTCACGTGCAGCAGCGCGAAACGTATCGCCTGCCCCTAAGAGAATCTTGCGCCCTTCTGTTTTCCAGCTGTGGGCCAGCTTGCCAATCGACGTCGTCTTTCCTGCCCCGTTGACACCGGCCACCATCACGACCGTCGGACGCGTCGTCGTCGTGTCGGGGGTGGGGCAGATGGGCGTCAGCGCCGCACGAATGCAATCAGCGACCGCCTGTTGAAGGGCTTCGGGCGCACTCTCGTTATTGAGCTTTCGCGTCTTGACCTCTTGTCGAATTGCGGCAAGCAGTTCCTGGGTGGCAATGACGCCCACGTCCGCGGTGAGCAGCGCAGTTTCGACGTCATCAAACCAGGCATCATCAAGTCGTCGGCCAGTAAATAACGCCCCCAGATGCGCACGCGTCTTGGTCAGCCCTTCTTTCAGCTTGTTGATCTTGAGATGGTCGAGTGCCCGACCGAGTCCTAAAAAACCTATCATTGCGTGTCTATGCGTCGCGTAAAGGCGAAAAGAGTGCGATTAGTCTTGATTCTAGCGTCTGAATCTTCTCTCTCTCGATTGGCGATCCCTGTGGGATCGGCGGTCGTGGCCAGGCAGGGATAGCCCATGAAAGGCCAAGGACAGATTCGCATCATCGGCGGGCAGTGGAAGCGGACACTGATCTCGGTGCCAGACCGAGAGGGGCTTCGTCCAACGCCTGATCGCGTGCGCGAGACGTTGTTTAACTGGTTAGGGCAGCGTGTCGATGAATGGCGCTGTCTTGACCTTTTCGCTGGGTCGGGTGCCCTTGGGGCAGAGGCGGCCTCTCGTGGCGCGGCGCAGGTGACTTTTGTCGAGTCGAGCCCAGTGGCCGCACGCGCAATTGCGGCGTTGATCGATAAACTTGGCGCCTCCGATCGGATGAGACTGGTCCAGGCCAATGCCCTGGACTGGCTTGCGCGACAGAATCCTAATTCACCGCCGTTTGACCTTATCTTTCTGGACCCGCCGTTTGGTCAGCACTGGCTGGAGCAGGTGATGCCACGACTGGCTCCAATTCTTGCCCCGGGGGGTCTGGTCTATGTGGAATCGGATGCCCCGGTCTCGTCCGATTGGGCGGCCCGTTTCGGGCTCACGCGGTTACGCGCAGACAAGGCCGGGTTGGTCCACTATCATCTGCTGCAGGCGCATGATGCGGCGTTAGGAGAACAACATGCTGAAGGCGGTCTATCCGGGAACCTTTGATCCCATGACGCGTGGTCACGAGGATCTTGTCCGTCGGGCCAGTAAATTGTTTGATCAGGTGATTGTGGGCGTAGCGGATAGCCGCTCGAAACGTCCTTTCTTTTCCATGGATGAGCGCGTCTCCATTGCGAATGAGGTCTTGGGGCATTACCCGAATGTCGAGGTCTGCGGATTTACTGGGCTTTTGAAAGATTTTGTCCGCAATCATGATGCGAAGGTCATCATTCGGGGCCTGCGCGCAGTCTCTGACTTTGAGTATGAATTTCAGATGGCGGGGATGAACCGTTACCTCATGCCGGATGTCGAGACTATCTTTCTGACGCCGTCTGATCAGTATCAGTTTATTTCCGGGACGATTGTGCGGGAGATTGCCCAGCTGGGTGGAGATGTCAGTAAGTTCGTATTCCCTTCGGTCGAGCAGTGGCTTCAGAAGCGGCTGCAAGAACAGTCGGCAAAATAGTCGTCGTTATGGCGCTTCTGATTACCGATCAATGTATTAACTGCGACGTCTGCGAGCCGGCCTGCCCGAACGATGCGATTTATATGGGCCCGGAGATCTATGAGATCAATCCGTCGCGCTGCACGGAGTGTGTTGGCCACTTTGACGAGCCTCAGTGCCAGGTGGTCTGCCCAGTCTCCTGTATTGAGCTGAACCCGGACTGGGTCGAGACCCGCCAGGCCCTGCAGGCCAAGGTCGAGGCCCTGGGAACGCTCATCGCCACAAAAAGCGATAATTAACGCCTTGAACGGGCCGACAAATCTGCGCGCCTGCTCCTAACGATTGTTGAGAATCATAAATGGCACTTCAATGCGGCATCGTCGGCCTGCCTAACGTCGGCAAATCTACTCTGTTTAACGCCCTGACCAAGGCGGGAATCGCAGCGGAGAACTATCCGTTTTGCACGATCGAGCCGAATGTGGGCATCGTCGAGGTTCCGGATCCACGGCTCGCCAAACTCGCAGAGATCGTCAAGCCCGAGCGGATTCTTCCGGCGACCGTGGAGTTCGTCGACATCGCGGGGCTGGTCGCAGGCGCGAGCAAAGGAGAGGGCCTGGGCAATCAGTTTCTTGCCAACATTCGCGAGACCGATGCGATTGTGAATGTGGTCCGTTGTTTTGATGACGACAATGTCGTGCATGTGAATGGTCGTGTGGATCCCTTAGCGGACATTGAAACCATTGAAACGGAACTGGCACTGGCCGATCTTGCGAATGTGGAAAAGCAGATTGCTAAGACAGCGAAGCTCGCCAAGTCCGGTAATGACAAAGAAGCCCAGCGACTGTTAGTGGTGTTAGAGAAATGTCAGGCTCAGTTAAATCAGGCCAAGCCCGTCCGTGCACTAGATCTATATGACGAAGAGAAAGAGCTCATCAAACCTTTCTGTCTGATTACAGCCAAGCCTGCGATGTTTGTTGCCAACGTCTCAGAGGGTGGGTTCACGAATAACCCGTATCTCGACAAACTGCAGGCTTATGCCGCGAGCCAGAACGCACCGGTGGTCGCGATCTGTGCGGCGATCGAGGCCGAGATTGGGGATATGGCCGATGAGGACAAGGCGGTGTTTCTGGCAGATATGGGCATGGAGGAACCAGGACTGAATCGTCTGATTCGTGCAGGCTTTACGCTCTTAGGCCTTCAGACCTACTTCACGGCGGGTGTCAAAGAAGTTCGTGCCTGGACTGTGCCGATTGGGGCAACGGCGCCCCAGGCTGCAGGTGTGATTCATACGGACTTTGAGCGCGGCTTTATTCGTGCCGAGGTCACTGCCTACGACGACTTCATTCAGTTCAAAGGAGAGCATGGCGCCAAAGAAGCGGGCAAGATGCGTCTTGAAGGCAAGGAGTACATCGTCAAGGATGGCGATGTCATGCACTTCCGGTTTAACGTCTAAATCAATAACCGCTGCGTTATGGCGCCTTATTCGCTGAAGCGGGGGCAACCGGCGTGATCGGGGCAAGGCTGTGTAGCGTGCGCTGCGCTTTAGCAGACTCGTCGCTCACAATTATGGGCATCTCGCGGATCACGGCATCAATCGCTTGATCAATTGCAGACTGTTCTGTCTGGCGCGGGGGATGAAGGACGAAATCCGCGACCTGTTGGGTGAGACCAAGGGTGCGTGGATGGCCAATACCGATCCGACAACGCCAAAACTGAGCCGAGCCAAGATGACTGTCAATATCGCGAATGCCGTTGTGACCGCCGTGACCGCCACCCTGCTTGAGTCGGACAGCGCCCGGGAGTAGATCTAATTCGTCGTGGATGACCAGAATTTCTTCTGCGTTGAGTCGATGAAATCGCGCAAACGCACCGACGGCCTCGCCAGACGCATTCATGAACGTGGTGGGCTTCAGGAGCCATCGGTCGTCATGACCGAGTCGTGTCTTACAGAGTTCTGCTTTAAATTTTGATTCTCGTGACCACGGAGTTTTTGCCAGTCGGTCGACGACCCAGAAGCCCACGTTATGTCGATGGTCCGCGTACTCGGGACCAGGATTGCCAAGACCAACGATGAGTTTGATGGGCATAGGAAATAAGAAAGGCTGCGCCAGGACTCTTATCTTAGAACCTGGAGCAGCCTTTTCAGGCTAAACCACCTGCTGCTTAGGCAGCGGGCTTGGCCTCACCGCCAGCGGGCGCTGCGCCACCGGCTTCGCCTTCACCCTCGTCGGCTGCACCACCCGGAGAGGCGACCGTCACGACAGTGGGGTTCTCACCCGCATGCAGCACCGGCGTGACCCCTGCGGGCATCACGAGATCGCGAACGTGGACAGAGTGGCCAACGGTCAGCGTCGAGAGATCGACCTCGATGAACTCGGGCAGATCCTTGGGCAGACAGCTGATCAGTACGTCGTTCATCACGTGACTGACCATTGCACCAGACAGCTTCACTGCAGGCGAGATATCCTGATTCTTGAAGTGCAGCGGCACTTTTGTCTGTAGCTTTGCATTGGCATCAATGCGCTGGAAATCCACGTGCTGAACCAGAGGCTTGTAGGGATGCATCTGATAGTCACGCAGCAGCACCTGCTCAGCCTTGCCGTCAATCTCCAGATCAAGAATGGACGAATGGAAAGACTCGACCTTTAATGCCAACAGGATGGGGTTATGGTCCATCTCGATATTGACAGGCGATTTTTTGGCACCGTAGACAATTCCCGGTACCTTACCGCTACGGCGGAGACGGCGGCTCGCACCCGATCCCTGCACCGTGCGGGAAGACGCAACAACTTTCATGTACTACTCCTTCGACAAAAACGTGTCAGACATTGACACGGTGAAAAATCCTTTCAACTCAGTCAGCTGCCGCGACCAGCAATCTGGTGGGATGAAAGGGGCTAAAAAAGGTTACTCAACAAAGAGCGAACTCACTGAGTCCGACTTGACGATCCTGAGAATGGTCTCGGCCACAAGGCCGGCACACGATAATACGCGAATCCGGCCAACCGCCCGGGCCTCCGCAGACAACGGAATGGAATCGGTCACCACCAGTTCGTCCAAGGCGGACTGGGCGATGCGATCAATGGCCCCGCCCGACAGCACGGCATGGGTACAGTAGGCCACGACGCGATCGGCGCCGTGGTCCTTCAGGGCCTGGGCAGCCTTAGTCAGCGTGCCGGCGGTATCGACCATGTCGTCCATGATCATGCAGACTCGCCCTTTGACGTCACCGATGATATTCATGACTTCTGAGAGATTTGCCTTCGGTCGCCGTTTGTCAATGATGGCGAGGTCACAGTCCATCTGCTTGGCAAATGCGCGAGCACGGACCACACCGCCCACATCGGGGGACACCACCATCAGGTTCGGATAGGTCTGCTGCCAGACGTCGGCGAGAATAATTGGTGCTGCATAAATATTGTCGACCGGGATATCAAAAAATCCCTGGATCTGGTCAGAGTGCAGATCCATCGTAAGAACGCGATCAACGCCAACACTCTGCAACATATTAGCGACGACCTTGGCACTGATCGGGACGCGTGATGAACGAACGCGTCGGTCTTGGCGTGCGTATCCGAAGTAAGGAATCGCGGCGGTGATCCGCTCGGCAGAGGCACGACGAAGCGCGTCGCACATCAACATGACTTCCATCAGGTGGTCGTTCGCGGGGGCGCAGGTGGACTGCAGCACCACCACGTGCTTGCCCCGCACGTGTTCAAGAATTTCCACCGTGGATTCGCCATCACTGAACTGGGCCACATTCGCGCGCCCGACACGGGTTCCTAGATGGCGCGCAACATCCGCGGCAAGCTTGGGATTTGCGTTACCCGTAAAGATCATCAGCCCTTCGGGGGCGCCGCCGTCTTTGTTCAATATGCGGTCGACCATTTCAATCTCTCATCTCGGGCAAGGCTTGTGAATGGCTGGGGAGGAAGGATTCGAACCCTCGAATGCCGGAATCAAAATCCGGTGCCTTAACCAACTTGGCGACTCCCCAACGGGTTACTTACGTTCTTACGCACCCCACACAGTCCCTGTTTCGGGGTGCACCGTTAATGTCCGACAGACCTTCAATCGAGACAGGCATTGACCGTCGACTGACTGCTGATACGACATCATCTGGTGCAGCATGCGTTCCGCCTGATCTTGGTCTGATGCGGTGCAAAAGACTGCGCCACCTGAACCTGACATTCGAACTGCATCTGGTGCGATGCCTTCGCTGACGGCGGTCGCGGTGAGCCATTTCAGAACCTGGTCGACGTCTTGGAAATGCCGCCGGGTCACCGGCTCCAGATCGTTGTGGCCAGCCCTCCAAATGGGATCCGAGGCTGCTTGGGCGAAGTCCGCGATTTTCAAGGGTTTGGAATGGCGTGTCAATTCGGGGTCTTGAAAGATGATCGCAGTCGACACCGGGCTTTTAGGGACCGCAATGAGTACCCACCGGGGTGGGAGCGCAAAAGGGATCAGGTCCTCGCCAATACCCCTGGCGAAAGCGGTCTGCCCGAACAGGAAAAACGGAACATCTGCGCCAAGCGACAAGCCAATCTGGGCCAGTGTCTGCTGGCTGAGTCCCAGGCCCCATAGCCGGTTCAGCCCCATCAGCGTTGTGGCCGCATCCGAGCTGCCACCTCCGAGCCCCGCCCCGGCAGGGATCTGTTTGTGCACGTCAATCATTGCGCCTGGCCGCCCCTGCTTTTCCCAGACCGGGAGCGCCTGGAGGGCTTTGGCGGCCCGGACGGCAAGATCCATCGCCGGGTCTCCGAGCAGGTCGCCATGACGGACGATCTCGGGGTCGGATCGCTTCTCAAGTCGAATCTGGTCGGACCAGTCGATCAGGCTAAAGACACTCTCGAGCAGGTGGTAGCCATCCGGTCGTCGGCCAGTGACGTGCAGAAATAAATTGATCTTTGCAGGGGCCGACAGGCTCAACGAGAAGGGGGCTTCGGCGCGCGTGAGTTCGGACATGATTCCCTAGGCATCCATCAGAACAGTGAGCGTGAACTGGGCCGGGCCCAGACGAAAACCGTGCTCGGCCCGACGCTGACCTGCGATCGATGCCGCACCAAAAAAGCGAACTACTTCGATCAACAGGGCGTCCACATCACGCTCAGGCGTCTGCCCCCCAGCGTCCTGACCCAACAACTGGACTAAGACATCGCGCCTGTCCGCAGGGCCGAGCGGCAGGCCCTGATGGTCGTATACAGCAACACTATTGTTAGTACTTACTTTCTCTAATACACCTACAGATTGGCCAAGCGGACCAATTAAAATCAACACTTGGCGCGATGGATTAGTTGATCCGTACGTCAGCCACTCAAATCGTCCCTGGGCCCCTTGGGGCTGCCCTGTGCCGTCGGTTCCCTGTAAGACGAATCGGCCAGAGGCGGTCTGTGCCAGGAGCTCGCCAGGCTGTTCAAGCTGAAACCTGGGGAGCGGACTAATGGTGGTACAGCCCAAGGGCAGTCCGGCAAGGCTCAGGACGAAAAGCGTACGGGCAAGACCGGACCAGCGCATATTGGTCCTACTGTTGTGGGTGGACGCGAAGGGCCGGGATGCCAAGTCGCTTCAGGGTCTCGAGCAGGACTTCGTTTCGCGGATCGGCCCGAAAGGCAGCCTTTAGGAAGGATTCCGCTTCGGCTGTTTTGCCGGCGACCCAGAGCACCTCGCCAAGGTGGGTCGAAATTTCCGCGTCAGGCTGTTGTCGATAGGCTTGTCGCAGGTACTTTTCTGCTGCCTCGAGATTGCCCAGGCGGTACTGGACCCATCCCATGCTGTCGATGATGTGGGCGTCGTTTGGGGCAAGACGGAGAGCCTCTTCGATCAGGGCTAAGGCCTCTGGAAGGCGCTGGTTGCGATCGGCGAAGTGATAACCCAAGGCGTTTCGGGCGTGGGCATGCGACGGTTCCTTGGCAATGAGTCTGCGCAGTAGGCGTTCCATGTCGTCAAATCGATCGACGCGTTCATAGAGCATCGCAAGGGTATAAGTCACGCTGGGCTTGTCGCGATCCTGCGCCGTGACGCGTTCAAAGACCGAGACGCCAAGAGGCTTATTTGGGGAGCGACCGGCAAGCCCCGCAACGTAGTCCACAAAGCCATCCAGCTCTTTTGCCTCAATCGCCCGCTGACGGCGCACCATCAGCGATCGCACGAGTTTCTCGCCCTCGCCTACTGCAAGCTGAAGCAGATCAAGGGTGCCCTGGGCCTCGGGGTCATTGGGATTTGCTGCGAGCCAGATCGCTGCTGCTTGCTCTGCGTGACTCGGTGATCGGGCCGCAATCGCGAGCTCAGTAGCGCGCTTGGCAGCGGCTGGGTCCTTGGTCTCGCGCGCAATACTGAGATAAGTCGCTGCCGCAATACCAATCTCCCCCTGGGCGATCGCAAGTTCGCTGGCAAGAATCTGAAAGATGAGGCTGGCCTGTTGCTGACCAAGCGCCTGATTGGAAAGCCGCGCTGATGGGTTGGGGGTGGCCGCGCGCGCCGGCGCGGTGATTACAGAGGCCGACGCCAGAATCAGTGCGGCCCCCAACATGCGGAAGGGGAAAACTTTCGTCATCATCAGGGTTCTACACTACCCGAATATCGATTTGTCGTGTCATGCCGGAACTCCCCGAAGTAGAAGTCGTTGTGCAGTCATTGCGTGGACAGCTTGCGGGCGCGCGGTTAGCGGCTGCGCGGTTCAGTGGCAAGCGGCTGCGACATGCGTTTCCTAAACAGGCCGTTGACCGTCTGGTGGGAGAGCCCTTGCTGAATGTGACACGGCGTGCAAAGTTTGTGATTCTGGAATTCCCGTCGGGCTGGCTTGCGATTCATCTTGGGATGTCGGGTGCTGCACAGGTCTGTCCTCGGGATGTTCCCAGTGAGAAACACGACCACGTACGACTTGGATTTCTGCTGCCGAATCAGCAGGTCTGTGATCTGGTCTATAACGACCCCAGACGATTTGGATCATTTCAGTGGTTTGAGAAGTCGGATGTATCCGACACGCAGGCACTCGGTGCAGTGCTGGGCGAGAGTGCGAAAGGCATTGAGCCGTTTGATGCTCGCTTTGACGGTCAATTGCTTTATGCCCAATCGAGGCGGATTCGTGCGGCGGTAAAACCTTGGCTGATGCAAGGATCCATAGTGGTCGGTGTGGGCAATATTTACGCCTGTGAAGCGTTATTTGCCAGCGGACTGCATCCGGCCCGCGCGGCGGGAGCAATCTCGTTGGCACGCTATGAGCGACTTGCTGTGGCCGTCCGTGAGATTTTGCAATCTGCGATTGATGCAGGTGGAAGCACGATTCGCGACTTTGTCAGCGCGGACGGTGCAAAGGGTCGATATGGTCAGTCGCATCGGGTCTATGGACGCGAAGGCAGACCGTGCCCGAAGTGCATGCGACCGATTCGTCGGATTGTTCAGCAACAACGCAGTACGTTTTATTGCTATGGCTGCCAACGCTGATTTTGCAGACGACCTCATTGCTTGGCATGAGCGTTCGGGTCGACATGATCTACCTTGGCAGACCACACCAGTGGATCCCTATCGGGTCTGGCTATCAGAGATCATGCTGCAGCAGACACAGGTCGCCACGGTCATTCCCTACTTCCATCGATTCCTTGCGCGATTTCCAACGCTTGAAGATCTCGCACGCGCCTCTGAGCAAGAGGTCTTGGCCTTGTGGGCGGGACTTGGCTATTACCAGCGAGGGCGCAATCTCCTGCGCTGCGCGCAGACAGTCGTGCAAGAACATCAGGGGCGTTTTCCGTCGTGCGCGCAAGCGTTGGAGAAACTGCCGGGCATTGGCCGATCGACTGCAGCGGCGATTGCCTCCACGGTGTTCCAAGAACGTGTGGCGATTCTCGACGGTAATGTCCAGCGTGTGCTGGCGCGCCTAACCTGCACGGATGCGCCCTGGGGAAGCCCAGCTTTACATCAAGCGCTATGGCCAAGAGCGCAGGAGCGTCTGCCGCGAGAGGCGGCGAGCATGCCCGCATACACACAGGCCATCATGGACCTTGGCGCGATGATCTGTCGGGTGCGTCAACCGTTGTGCGATCAGTGCCCTGTACGGCCGCACTGTAGCGCCCACCGTGAACAACGTGTTGCTGAGTTTCCGCGCCCGAAAATCAAAAAGAGCGTCCCGACGCGACAGGCTTATTGGGCAGTGCTGATGAGCCAGCATCATGTCTGGCTGATGCAGCAGCCAGAACGAGGCATCTGGCCAAGCCTGTGGGTGCCCTGGCAGCTGGATCTACAGCATCCCCCGAAAGACTGGCAGCGCGTCGGGAGAACGCGCACCGCGATCGTCTCCTTACGGCATCAGTTCACGCACTACAAACTGGATATCGAGGCAGGGTGTTTTGCCTGGTCTGGGGAACGACCCGTGGGCGCACCGATAGGACTCACCCGATGGACCTGGGCAGAGGCGCGATCCCTGCCCTGCCCGACGCCCGTTAGTCGGCTACTGGCTAAGCTCGCCCCCGTTGCGACAGAGACCGGTGGCGAACCGCACAGGCATACGAGGACTTAAAGAGATCACGCAGTCGCTCACTGATGTAGACCGATCGATGCTGGCCACCTGTACAACCGATGGCCACGGTGAGATAACTGCGGTGTTCCTCCGCGTGACGTGGCAGCCACTTCTGGAGATAACTGGCGATGTCATTGATCATTTCGCCGACAGTGGTTTCAGCAGCGAGATAGTCCATCACCGGTTTGTCACGCCCGGTTAATTCTTTCAGTGCGGGCACATAGTGGGGATTGGGCAGACAGCGTGCATCGAAGACCAGATCTGCATCCATCGGAATGCCATCTTTAAATGCAAAGGACTGAAATAAGAGCGATAGCCGAACAGACTCAAGATCAAGCAGTTCTTTTACCCAGCGTCGTAGGACCTGTGGCTGAAGATCACTGGTATCTAACGGGATGCCGAGCGGCTCAATCTCCGCGAGCAGTTCGCGTTCCGCATGAATGCAGTCTAGTAACGTCTGTGATGCGGCATCTTCTGAGAGTGCCCTCAGATCAAGAGTGCGGCTTAACGGGTGACGACGGCGCGTCTCCGAGTAGCGCTGCACCAACGTGTCATCGCGCGAGTTCAAGAAGATGACCTTGAGCTCGTGCCCATCTTGTCGCAGTCGATCTAACCGTTCGGCAAGGTTGCTGAGCGATCCACGTGTTCTTGCATCGGCCGCGACCGCCACTTGTCGGTGCCCTTGTTGGCCGAGTGCAGCGACGACCTGCTCCAGAAAATCCACGGGCAGGTTATCGATACAAAAGTAGCCGGCGTCCTCTAAGACATTTAATGCAACGGATTTTCCCGAACCGGACATGCCGGTGACCAGCACAACCTTCATGAGTTATCCGTTGAATTCTGCATCGCAGCCTGCTGCCGTTCGACAAACTCTTGCATCGTGTCAATGCCACGTAGTCCGAGCACGGCATTACGAACCGCCGCTTCGACCAGCACGGCTAAGTTCCGACCGGCTGCAACAGGAATCACGACCTTACGAATCGGAAGCCCCATGACGTCTTGCGTCATGGCCTCCAGAGGCAGCCGCTCAAATTCATCCATAACACTGCGACGAATCAGCTGCACGATCAGCTTGAGTCGCATCTTTCGTCGTACGGAAGTCTCACCAAAAATGGTCTTGATATCCAACAGGCCAAGGCCGCGCACTTCTAGTAGGTTCTGCAGCAGCGGTGGGCAGCGTCCTTCGACCGCATCGGCGGCCACACGCGTGAACTCCACCACGTCGTCCGCGATCAGTCCGTGTCCTCGTGTCACGAGTTCAAGGGCGAGTTCGCTCTTGCCGAGTCCAGACTCTCCGGCGATCAGCACTCCCATCCCCAGGACATCCATGAAGACGCCGTGCATCTGGGTCTTCGGGGCGAGTACGCGGGATAACTGAGCACGCGCCACTTCAATGATCTGTCCAGCCGAGACAGGGGTTCGCAGGAGCGCCAGACCTTCTCGTTCGCAGGCGGAAAAGAGTTCTGCGGGCGGAATCTGGTCATCGGCGATGATGATGGCCGGTGGTTTTCCTGCGAGCAGTTCTGCGGTGAGATAACTCTTGCGCTGGGGATCAAGCCGGTTGTAATAGGCGACTTCCTCTGCGCCCATGACCTGGATGCGACTCGGATGAATCAGATTTAGGTGCCCGATGAGATCGGCACTCTGGGTGGACTGCGAGCCGATCTTTCGACTCGCACCTACCTGGCCCGTTAAAAAACTAAGCTTTAACGCCTCTGCGTTGTCATCAAAGAGGGTTTTGACGTCAAGCACGGGCCGGCTGCCAGCTCGCGAGCGCCTCGTGCAGGACTTTGGGGTCGGCCTCGGAAAGAAGCCGATCGCGCATGGTGCGGTCCGACAGCATCTCAGCGACTTCGGAAAGGATCTCTAGGTGCTGCTGGGTCGCCTGTTCGGGGACCAGCAGGATCAGCAGCAGGCTGACGGGCTTGCCATCCGGGGCATCAAAGGCAACGGGCTCTGACAGACGCAAGACCGCAGCCACCGCATCTTTCAGTCCCTTGATGCGTCCATGCGGGATTGCAATCCCCTCGCCCAGGCCAGTCGACCCGAGACGTTCACGGGCAAACAGCGAGTCAAAGACCTTGACGCGCGCAATGCCCTGGTTGTTTTCAAAAAGAAGCCCTGCCTGTTCGAAAACACGCTTCTTGCTACTGGCTTCAAGACCAACGATGACGTTGGTCAGGGGTAAAAGCTGGCTTATGCGGTTCATTTCCGCCTCGTATCAATCGAGTGGGCGGATTATAGATCGATTGCTGCGGCGCGTTAAGCCGGCGATCAAGCCGACGAAACGGACTGCCAGCGATCGCTCCCCTGGCCCCTGTGGACGCCAGGCCGGTGGGTTTCCTTGTACCGTACGACTTGCCGGTCGAGCTTATCGGCCAGCTGATCGATCGCGGCGTAAAGGTCCGTATGGACGGACTCGCAGTGGATGTCTTTTTTGGGGAGATGGACGGTTACCTCTGCCCGCTGGAAGACCTTTTCAACGCTCAGTACCACGTGGACTTCGTTGACATGATCAAAGTGTCGCCAGGGCCGCCCGAATTTCTGATCAACGTACCGGTGAATTGCGTCGGTGATTTCGAGGTGATGCCCTTTGACAGTCAGATGCATGGTACGACCTCCTTTTAGAGTTTCTTACGTTGGCTGACGGGGTCAATTCTGAGCGCTTCCCGATACTTTGCAATCGTGCGCCGCGCAACTTGGACACCTTCTTGGGCAAAACGATCCGCAATCTGCTGATCAGACAAGGGTTTACGAGGATCTTCGGAGGCAATCCATTGTTTAATTTTGGCCCGGATCGCGGTCGATGATGCAGTGCCTCCATCCTCGGTACCGACGTGACTGGTAAAAAAGTACTTGAGCTCGAAGGTGCCCATTGGGGTCAGGATGTACTTGTTCGTGGTCACGCGGGAGACCGTCGACTCATGCAGTTCGCACTGTTGGGCAATCTCGCGCAGTACTAACGGGCGCATCGCAGTCTCGCCCTGCTCAAAAAATGCGTGTTGCTCACGAGCGATCGCCTGGGCAACACGAAGGATCGTGTCGCATCGCTGCTGAATGTTTTTTATCACCCAACGGGCCTCTTGCAGCTGACCTGACATGCTGCTGGCCTTATCTTGACGAATCATTTCTGCATACACGGGATTGATCGACAGCCGCGGCACAGCAGACTCATTCAGGCGAACCTGCCAGCGGATGCCCTGACGTGTCTTCGACCGAAAGGCAATCACATCAGGAATGACCGCTTCTGCCGCATCCTGTCGAAACGCACCGCCGGGTTTTGGATTTAACCGGGTAATGGTGGTGAGAACGTCTCGCAGCGTGTCTCGATCACACCGCAGAGACTGACACAGCCGAGTGAAGTCGCGACCACCGACCGCCTCGAGTAGCGAGGGTTCACGAACAATGGCCATAGCAAGCGCGAACACATCAGCGTCGTGATCGTCTTGCTGCCGTGCCAGCTGAAGACGTAGGCATTCGGATAGGTCTCGTGCACCAACGCCAGCCGGGTCCATCGCCTGCAGTAGCGTGAGCCCCAGCGTCTGCTCATCGGTATCCAATCGCTCACCAAACGCGGCCTCAAAGGCATCTGCGATGCCTTCTTCGATCTCATCGAGACCCTCACGTAGGTAGCCATCGTCATCCAGGCTTTCGATCAGCACCTTTAACCAGGCGCGATCTCGATCAGAAAGCTTCAGCGCCATGGCCTGTTCATGGAGATGATCAACAAGCCCGGTCGCCGCCGCACGCTGGGCCATCCAGTCTTGTTCGTCATCATCATCACGGGACCCTTTGCCGCCAATCGACCAGTTCTCAGCAGATCCTGGAAGTTGATCATCATGGTGGTCGTCGTGGTCCTCATGAGCGGCCTCGACACGCTCGGGTTCGGTGACTTCCAGTAGCGGGTTATCTGATAGAAACTGTTCGATCTCTTGTTCGAGCTCGGCCGTTGATAACTGCAGAAGTCGAATGGACTGTTGCAGCTGCGGGGTTAAGGCGAGCTGTTGAGAGGTGCGAAGGCCGAGCGTCGGTTTCATAGACGGCAAGGCGCCTACATGCGGAAGTGTTCCCCGAGATAGACCTTACGAACACTCGGATCGGCCACGATCTCTTGGGGTGCGCCGCTCGCGAGAACAGAGCCTTCGCTAATGATGTAGGCGCGGTCACAGATGCCTAGCGTCTCGCGGACATTATGGTCTGTGATCAACACCCCAATACCGCGACTCTTCAAAAAACGGACGATGCGCTGAATCTCAATCACGGCAATCGGATCTACACCCGCAAACGGTTCATCGAGCAGAATGAAGCGCGGAGAGGTGGCGAGTGCGCGCGCAATCTCTACACGACGACGTTCGCCCCCCGAAAGAGACTGGGCCATATTGTCGCGAAGCGCTGAAATCTGCAGGTCATCCAGTAATGCGGTCAGGCGCGTTTCAATGTCGGCCGCGGATAAAGGGGCGCCAGCATCATCCGTCTGAAGCTCGAGCACTGCGCGGATATTGTCGGCAACAGAGAGTTTGCGAAAGACGGACGCCTCTTGCGGCAGATACGATAGCCCGAGTCGTGCGCGTTGGTGAATGGGCATGAACGCCAGATTCTTGCCATCCATCCAGATCTCCCCTGCATCGGATCGCACCAGTCCAACGATCATGTAAAAACTAGTGGTCTTGCCTGCGCCGTTGGGCCCCAGTAGGCCCACGACCTCTCCGCTGGCAAGGGTCATCGTGACATCTTGAACGACTGTCCGCCCTTTGTAGGCCTTGCGCAGACCTCTGACGTCAAGGGTGTGGGTCTCCGTCACGGTGTACGACCTTCCGACTTTGGCATCAGAAACATACGGGAGCGCGGCTGCCCTTCTCCGGACTCCACCAGATAGCGTTCGGTTAGGTTGTTGTAGGTCAGGCGATCGCCTGAGACCTGATCTTTGAGCTGATCGCCCTCCACGCGTCGCATGATGGCGTTGCCGCTCAGTACGACTGTTTCCTCTTTGCCGTTGTAGTCCATGCGGCCACTTTCGCCTTCCATGAACTCATTGACGCCGTCACGCTTCTGTCGAAAACGGGCGGGCCTGCCGGTCATGACCCCAAAATAATTACCGTTGGCATCCTGCCAGAGTTCCATTCGGTCACCCCGCATCTGGAGAGTGCCTTTGGTCAGCACCACATTGCCACTGAATGTGGTGATCTGCTTCTGGTCATCGTGGCTCAGGCGGTCCGAGTCAATCGTGGTGGGTTTGTCGCGATCTGCTTTTTCCGCGAAGGACTGGGGGGCTGCCAGACCGAGCAAAAAAAGCGTCAACACAACGGGAATGAGGCGGTGGTCAAGACGTGCGTTCATCGTTTCTCTCTTGGGACAACCATTCTTGAGTCTGATGTGATCTCGATTTTCTGCGTCTTCTGATCAAAGACCATCCCCACGCCGGCAAGCGTCGAGGCGCCTCGCGAGATCAGCACAGGCGCATCACTGACGGCGCGCTCCTCTTTCATCAGCAGGGTTGCCCGTTCGGTCTCAATGCGCGCTCCGGGCTGTGTGCCTTCGGCGGCGCGGGTGATTAGCACCTGACCCTGTAGGTCAATTCGATTGAGCTGATCAGTGGCGATGGCGGACTGCGCACGGACTACAGTGAGTGGCTTGTTCGCGGCAAGGGAAGAGACCACGGGCTGCTGAATCTCACTGCGATCCGCACGTTCACTGTAGGTAATGGAGGCCGCCTCGAGACGGTACTGGGGCCGACCCGAAGGATCGGACCGTACGATCTTCGGATTCTCAATGATCGCGTTTGGTCCTGCGGTACTCGTCGGTGCAGACATCATTCGACCGCGCTGAAGGTATTCCGTGAGCCCCCACGAGGCGATGGCGAGAACAAGAAAAAGACCGACGGAAACGAACTGTCCGACTCGGTCTGCGCCTCTCATGCGCGAGACTCCAAAATAAAGTCACAGCACTCCCGAACAGCACCTTGCCCCCCTTGGCGTGACGCTACCCAGTGGGCCTGCGCAATCACCATTGGATGGGCGTTGGGCACCGCGGCGGCAAAAGCAACGCGGGCGAAGAGCGCAAGATCAGGGGTGTCATCGCCCATGTGACCACAACGCTCGGGGTTGATCGCATGCGTCTTGATCAGCGCATCAAAGGCGGGCCCTTTATCGCTTTGCCCCTGGATCACCAGGTCAAAGCCAAGTTCTCGGCCGCGTGTCGCGGTGGCCGGATGACTGCGTCCACTGAGGATCGCGATCCTGATGCCTGCGGCCTTGAGCGCCTTCAGACCGTGACCATCTAAGACATTAAATCGTTTGAAGGCCTCACCCTGATCGTTGTAAAACAATCCGCCGTCCGTCATCACGCCATCGACATCAAAAAACATCCATTCAAGCTGCTGACAGCGGCGCCGTACATCAGCAAGATCAGCGGTCTCTGGAATTACCGTGCTCATGACAGGCTAGAGAATCTTGGACTCAAGTAGATCGTGGATGCCAACGGCACCGACAAGTGCCCCCTCGCGATCGACGACCAGTAAGTGATTGATGCGGGTGGTGTCCATCAGATGCGCCACCTCGCTGGCGAGACGATGGCCATCGATCGACTTGGGGTTGCGCGTCATGACGTCGTCAATCCGCATGCCTCGCAGATCAACCCCTTGTGACAAGACGCGACGTAGGTCGCCATCTGTAAAAATTCCTACAACGCGGTTCGCCGCGTTCACCACGGCGGTCATGCCCATACGCTTTGCGCTGATGACCTGAAACGCATCGGTCACCAGCGTACCCTCTTGCACGACTGGAAGCTGTTCGCCGGTGCGCATCACGTCTGAGACACGGACCAGCAGCCGGCGGCCAAGGCTGCCGCCTGGGTGTGACCGAGCAAAGTCTTCGGCACTAAAGCCGCGAAGATCGAGGAGCACTAATGCAAGCGCATCCCCGAGGGCGAGCGCAGCAGTGGTGCTGGCCGTGGGGGCGAGATTCAGTGGACAGGCTTCGACCTTGACCGAGGCATTCAGATGAATGTCGGCGAGTTTCGCGAGCGACGACTCAGGATTACCGGTTATCGCAATCAATCTGGCCCCGAGTCGTTTGATGTGTGGTGCAAGCGTCGACAGTTCCTCTGTCTCTCCAGAATTCGAGAACGCCAAGACCACGTCGTTACTCTGGATCATGCCCAGATCGCCGTGGCGCGCCTCTGCGGGATGCACGAAAAAGGCAGGCGTGCCGGTCGATGCCAGCGTGGCCGACACCTTGCGGGCGACATGCCCGGATTTACCCATTCCTGAGACCACGACGCGTCCGGTACACGCCAGAATCGTCTCCGCAGCGATCACGATCTGTTGATCGAGCTGATCGAGCAGTCCAAGCACCGCATCCGCCTCGATCCGGATGACCTCGCGAGCCCGCGCAAAAATATGGTGGGCTCGATGGCGTGATGCGGACTCAGATTGATCGTTTGCAGCCAATGCGTTCCCTGTCTTCGTCTTGTCCATTGCTACACTTGGGGTTCGATGCAAGCAGTGTAGCAAAGCGTTTAAGCAAAGTTCATACCAGACATGGAATCTCTTCTTGGGGTCATTGTGGTGCTGTTGGCGGTGTCCGTTGGTGCCGTGGCAGCCGCACGCGCCCTAAAGCTGCCCCCGCTGGTGGGCTATCTGGTCGTGGGACTTGCCTTCGGTCCCCATGCGTTGGGGTTGGCTCCCGATACCGATGTCACGAAATGGCTGGCCGAGATTGGTGTGGTGTTTCTAATGTTCTCTATCGGCCTTGAATTCAGCCTGCCCAAGCTGCGTGCAATGCGCAGCCTGGTGTTTGGCCTTGGGGGGCTCCAGGTGGCCTTGACCATGCTGGCGGTGTTGCTGGTCCTGGTCTTGACCCAGGACTTTCACGGTCTGGGCTGGCAGGCTGGCCTTGCGCTGGGTGGCGCCATGGCCATGTCATCGACGGCGATGGTCATGCGGCTAGCGAGCGATCGAGGGGAGATTGAATCGCCGCACGGGAAGCCGGTTGTCGGGGTCTTGCTCTTTCAAGATCTGGCAGTAGTTCCGCTGCTCGTGCTGATTCCTGCGCTGTCGGTGATCGGCGGGGCGGGAAGCTCAGGCGAGAGCCTGGCGACCGCATTGGGGCTCGCGCTGGGCAAATCGGTTCTGGTGCTCGCGGTCGCCTTACTGGTGGGGCAGCGCCTAGTGCGGCCATGGCTGACCTTGGTCGCTCGACGCAAGTCACAGGAGCTTTTTACGCTGAACGTGTTGTTGATGACCCTGGGCCTTGCCCTGGTCACCGAGCATGCGGGGCTATCCCTTGCGCTGGGCGCGTTCTTGGCGGGGATGTTGATCTCAGAGACCGAGTACCGCTATCAGGTGGAGTCTGACGTCAAGCCCTATCGGGATGTGCTGATGGGCCTGTTCTTCATTTCGGTCGGCATGTTGTTAGACCTAAAAGTGCTCGCGCAGAACGGCCCATTTATCGCGCTTCTGGTGCTCGGCCCGATGCTGTTTAAGTTCCTTTTGATTGCAGCGCTCGCGCGGGTTTTTAAGGTGGCGACTGGCGCAGCCCTGAAAACGGGGCTGTGGCTTTGTCAGGCAGGGGAATTCGGTTTTGTATTGTTAAACCCAGCGTCTCTAAATGGACTAGTGCCTCACGAGACCCTACAGTTGATCCAGGCGGCGATGGTGATCTCCATGCTGCTAGCGCCATTCATCATTGATCAGAGTGATCGATGGATTCTTCGGCTGGTGCGTAATGAGTGGCTTACGCGATCACTTGAACTGCACCGGATCGCTGCTAAGACCATGGCCGCGGACCGGCATGTGATCGTCTGCGGTTTTGGTCGTTGTGGCCAGAACCTTGCCCAGTTACTGGATACCGAAAAGATCCCGTATGTGGCCCTCGACCTAGATCCGCAGCGCACGCGAGAAGCTGCCGCTGCCGGAAGCTCGGTGGTTTTCGGGGATGCCGCTCGCAAAGAGACGCTGGTTGCAGCCGGCATCCATCGGGCATCAACGATTGTGATTACCTATGCCGATCGAGTCTCGGCCATCCATCTGATCCACACGGTGCGTGCGCTGGCCCCCGCGCTTCCGATTGTGGTGCGCGCACGAGATGACGGTGATCTGGAGTCGTTGTTGGCGGCCGGGGCAACGGAAGTCATTCCCGAGGTCGTCGAGGGAAGCCTCATGCTGGCCTCTCATGCCCTCGCGTTAGCAGGCGTTCCTTTACACCGGGTGCTGCGCCGAATTCGTGAAGTGCGTGATGGTCGTTACGGGCTGCTGCGTGGTTATTTCCACGGCTCCCATGAGGACATCTCAGACCGAACGAGTGAGGTGCTATTGCGGTCTTTTTCCTTGCCTGCCAATTCGCCTTGGTTTGATCGGCCCCTAGACGATATCGGTCTTGACCTGATCGGGGTCGAGGTGACCAGTGTTCGCCGGGGTCAAAAGCGGGTCGATGTGGACGGGCAGTTTCGTCTGTCCCCGGGCGATGTGCTGGTGGTTCGGGGCACTTCCGAGGCGATTGCCCTGGCTGAGGAACGTTTAAGCAGCGCCGGCGTCCTAAAATAGATGGTTTTCTTCGCTCGGCTGGCCTGCTGTCGCCACGAGCGCCAAATAATCGCTACAACGGAATGTGTCTTTGTCGACAATGACGCTCAGTACCCCAAGCTCGCAGGTGACCGGCACCCCCCAGGGACCGGTCGTCGCCTTTCGTGATCTCAGCTTCGGTTATGACACGCGTCGAGTAATCGATCGGGTCTCGTTTGAGATCCCAGCGGGAGAGGTCGTGGCCCTGATGGGGGGGTCTGGCGTGGGCAAGACGACTCTGTTGCGGCTCATGAGTGGGCTGATTGCCCCGCAGCAGGGACGGGTGGAGGTACTCGGTCAGGTTGTGGATCGACACCAACGAGACACTTTGTACGCCATGCGTCGTCGCATGGGGCTGTTATTTCAGTTTGGCGCGTTGTTTACCGATCTCACCTGTTTTGAGAATGTCGCCTTCCCGCTGCGTGAACACACCCAGCTGCCGGAGTCGATGATCCAGGACCTGGTGATGCTCAAGCTCGAGTCGGTTGGGCTTCGTGGCGCAGCAGCCCTAAAACCCGCGGAGATATCGGGCGGAATGGCGAGACGAGTCGCGTTGGCCAGAGCGATTGCGCTGGATCCCGAGCTGATTCTTTATGACGAGCCTTTCGCGGGTCTTGATCCCATCTCCCTTGGCGTGACCGCGAATCTGATTCGACGGTTGAATTCGGCCCTGGGGGCGACATCGGTGGTGGTGACCCATGATGTTGTCGAGACGTTTGCGATTGCGGATCGTATTTTTGTATTTGCGCCATCTCCAACCGGAGCGCGACTCATTGCCCAGGGCACGCCGCCTGAGCTGCGGATGAGTCAAGATCCTTTTGTGCGTCAGTTTCTCGATGGTCAGGTGGATGGTCCTGTCCGCTTCCATTACCCCGCGCCACCAATTGAAGAGTCGTTCGGGCTTCCTGGGGGCGACCGATGACGGCATTTCTTAACTGGCTATCCGGATTCGGTGCACTCATTCTGCGGTTTGTCGAAGGGCTGGGAATCTTTGCGCGGCTTGGTCTACAGATACTCAGTCGTTCGCATCAGATCTGGAGACGCCCCAAGGCGATTGCCGCTCAGGTGCACTTTCTGGGCAACCACTCGCTGGCGATTATTCTGGTCGCGGGTCTATTCGTTGGCCTTGTCTTGGGGCTTCAGGGCTATTACACCCTGAGACGTTATGGCTCCGAAGAGGCGTTGGGGCTCCTAGTGGCGCTTGCCTTGGTGAGAGAATTGGGGCCAGTGATTGCAGCATTGCTATTTGCAGGCCGCGCAGGAACGTCATTGACGGCGGAGATTGGCCTGATGAAAGCCGGCGAGCAGCTCTCTGCGTTAGAGGCGATGGCGGTGGATCCGGTGGCACGCGTGCTGGGCCCGAGGTTCTTTGGCGGTCTACTCACTGTGCCAGTGTTATCGACTCTGTTTTCGGCCATCGGCATTATCGGGGGCTGGATTGTTGGCGTGCTGTTGATTGGGGTAGACCCTGGCGCGTTCTGGGCGCAGATGACCGATGGTGTTGATTTCTGGGACGACATTGTCAATGGGGTCATCAAGAGCATTGTCTTTGGATTTGCTGTCACCCTGGTGGCATTGATGCAGGGATATGAGTCAAAGCCCACACCAGAAGGTGTGGCACGGGCAACGACACTCACTGTCGTCGTGGGCTCGCTTGCAGTACTCGGATTAGATTTTGTGCTGACCGCACTTATGTTTGGAGAAAACTAATGCAAGGCCGAACGTTAAATCTCGCAGTGGGCGCCTTCGTCCTGCTCGGTCTGATGGCGCTGTTGTTTATGGCGCTTCAGGTGAGCAATCTCAGTGGCGTGTCATCTGGCAGTACCTATGCAGTGCATGCCTACTTTGACAATATCGGTGGCTTAAAGCCAAAGGCAGCGGTTCGCAGTGCGGGGGTGGTGGTTGGCCGTGTTCGTGAGATTCAGTTTGATGATAAGCAGTATCAGGCGAAGGTCATCATGGATCTCGAGACCAGCTATCAGTTTCCTAAAGATACCTCCGCAAAGATCCTGACCTCAGGACTGTTGGGCGATAACTATGTGGGACTGGAGCCCGGTGGTGATACAGAAGTCTTAAAGGCATCGGATCGTATTCGGATGACCCAGTCCGCTGTTGTCTTAGAAAATCTAATTTCGCAGTTTCTCTATAACCGACCTGCTGATTCGGGATCTGCGAGCGGCGCGAAGTCATCACCCGCTGGGGGTCTGAAATGATGCGGCTTGGTCTGAAGATTGCGGCCTGCCTGGCCCTGTTGTCGAGTGTCGGTTGTGCAAGCTTTCCGGCGGGCCGTGTACAGGACTCTCGCGATCCTTTTGAGTCCTATAACCGCGCGGTCTTTGAGTTTAACGAACAGCTGGATCGGTCAGTGGTGAAACCGGCGGCCGAGGCTTACCGTGACTATGTGCCAGATCTGTTCCAATTTTTAGCGCGTAATTTCTTTGGCAACATTCGAGATGTGCCCACCGCTGTACATCATGGACTTCAGGGCAAACCGAAACAGGCCGTCGACACCGCGGCGCGTGTGGTCATCAACACCACGATTGGATTTTTCGGACTCGGCGACCCTGCCTCAGAACTTGGGTATGCGAAGACCTCTGAGGATTTTGGCGAGACCTTGGGGCGCTGGGGGGTTGGCCCGGGCCCCTACTTTGTCCTGCCACTGCTTGGACCGAGCACGATTCGTGACACGGTCGGCACGGCACTGGATATGACGGTAGATCCCACCATGGAAACCGTGTTGCCGAGAAGCAGTGATCGTGTAGCGGCTTTTGGCGTGAGGGCCCTGGATCGCCGTGTGGAATTTATGGCGATGGAAGGCGCACTTTCTGCCATTTCTTTTGACCGCTACTCCGCAGTCCGTGAGGCTTATCTCGCTCGCCGGCTCAGTCAGGTCTATGATGGCGACCCTCCCCAGCGTCCAATGAAGGTTGATTAAGGAAAAATGGCTTTACAACGTTTTAATGATTACCGTCGATTGTTCGTTGCGGCGATCGCAGCGGCGTTCTTCGTGCCGCTCGCACAGGCACAGTCCGTGGGTTCCGCCGATGAACTGATTCGTTCGATTGCGACAGGCGTGCTTGACGAAGTGAAGGCTGACCGTACGTTGCAGACGGGCGATATCGAGCGCCTAAATTCTTTGTTAGATCGTCGGATCATGCCGCATGTGAATTTTCAGCGCATGACGGCCCTGGCGGTGGGCCGGTTCTGGCGTTCGGCAACGCCAGAGCAGCAGAAGGTTTTGATGGCAGAGTTTCGTCGTCTGCTCTTGTTGACCTACGCAGATGCGGTCCGTCAGGTGTCGGATACGACCATTCAGATGAAACCATCGCGGGCACGTCCAGAGGATGACGAGGTGGTTGTTCGTACTGCCTTGGTGCGACCTGGAAAAGAGCCGATTCAGCTCGATTACCGACTCGAGCGCATCTCAGGGGGCTGGCGAATTTTTGACATCAACGTCTTAGGGCTTTGGCTGGTAGAGAACTATCGCACCCAGTTTGCACAGGTGATTGGTGCCAGTGGTATTGATGGACTGATTCAGTCGATGAAGGAAAAGAACACGAGCCTTGCGGCGGCCGCGCAGTCTAAGCGGACCACGCGCTGAGATCTGGCGTTGCGTGAAATTTCGATGACCACAGAGACCGAAATCCTGCTGAAATTTTCCGAGAGCGTCTCACTGACTAATGCCGCGGCCGAGCGCGATCGCCATCTTGCAGCCATCGATCGGGCGTGTGGCCAGTCGTCGACTCCATGCGTTGCCGACCTATCGGACCTGCGCGATGTCGACACCTCGGCGTTGGCCGTCTTGTTGGCCCTTGATCGCCGCGTGCGAGAAAAGACGAATGCACCGCTAGTGATTCGGGCTGCGCCAGAAGCAGTGCGATCACTTGCGGCGCTGAGTTCATTGGATGCCGTACTACATTGGGAAGAGACTACTCTTTAACGCGTGATGACGACTCCCGTCGCTGTTGAGATCAACGGCATTTCAAAAACCTATCAGGGCGCGCGTGGTTCGGTGAATGCGCTGACCGATGTTTCTTTCAGCATCCCGAGTGGCCAGTTCATCGGCCTTCTCGGCCCGAATGGTGCGGGCAAGACCACCTTGATTCAGATTCTTGCTGGTCTGGTGCGCCCGTCGGCAGGCCATGCAGCAATTCTGGGGCATGACGTCATGACCGATGCGGCGCAAGCCCGTCGATGTCTCGGCGTCGTTCCGCAGGAACTGGTCTTTGATCCTTTCTTCACCGTCAGGGAGACGCTGCGAATTCAGTCCGGTTACTTTGGAATCAAAGGCAACGACGACTGGATTGATGAGCTGCTGCATCACCTCGGGCTTTCCGATAAGGCAGACGCCAATATGCGCGCGTTATCGGGCGGGATGAAGCGACGGGTGTTAGTCGCTCAGGCGTTAGTGCATCGACCTCCTGTGATTGTCTTGGATGAGCCGACTGCAGGAGTGGATGTAGAACTGCGTCAGAGCCTGTGGCTCTTTATTCGTCGACTCAATCAAGAAGGCCATACCGTTGTCCTGACAACCCATTACCTCGAGGAGGCAGAGTCGCTCTGCGAGCGGATCGTGCTACTCAAATCGGGCCGGATCTTGGCGGACGAGAACACCAAAGACCTATTGTCACGATCGGAAGAGAGCCTAGAGACGGTTTTTCTTCGGCTTTTGCGTCAGCCCAGCCAGCCGGCACCGATACAATAGGTCCCATCATGGTGACACCAGAAGACATTCAGGGCTACATCGCCCAGGGGCTCGCCTGCGACCATCTCGAGGTCCAGGGAGATGGCCATCATTTTGAGGCCGTGATTGTGAGCGCAGCGTTTGAAGGCAAGCGTCTCATTGCTCGGCATCAGATGGTCTATGCCGCATTGGGGGATCGCATGAAGGCAGAGATTCATGCGCTATCGATGAAGACACTCACGCCCACCGAGTGGGCGGCGCGCTAGGCCATGGATCGATTCAAGATCACGGGCGGTCTGCCCCTAGCCGGTGAGGTTCAGGTCTCCGGTGCAAAGAATGCCGCGCTACCAATTCTCTGCGCCTCGCTACTGACGAAAGAACCGCTGCGCCTGACCAATGTGCCTCAGCTGCGGGATGTCAGCACGATGAAAAAGCTGCTCGCGCAGATGGGCACAGAGATCACGGTGGCGGTGCAGCCGGGCGACGGACAGGAGTCGCTCACCTTAGTCTCCGATGCGATGACGCATCTCCAGGCGCCCTATGAGCTTGTGAAGACGATGCGTGCATCCGTGCTTGTCTTAGGGCCGATGCTCGCCCGATTCGGAGAGGCCTTGGTCAGCCTTCCGGGAGGCTGCGCTATCGGACAGCGTCCGGTGGACCAGCACATCAAGGGACTGACTGCGATGGGGGCTGAGATCCAGATTGAGCACGGCTACATCAAGGCGCAGGCGAAACGACTTCGAGGCGCACGCATTGTCACGGACATGGTGACGGTGACAGGAACAGAAAACCTGATGATGGCAGCGGTTCTAGCGGAAGGGACCACGGTGATTGATAACGCGGCCCGTGAGCCCGAGGTGGTGGACTTAGCGAACTGTCTGATTGCGATGGGCGCACATATTGAGGGAGCGGGCACCGATCGCATCGTGATTCACGGCGTCGAGCAGCTGCACAGCGCAGACCATGCGGTGATGGCAGATCGCATTGAGGCGGGTACTTTTTTGTGCGCGGTGGCAGCCACTGGCGGGGATGTCATGGTGCTAGGCGCACGATCCGACATGATGGGCGCCACGCTTGAGAAACTGCGCGAGGCCGGTGTCGGGCTTAGCGAAACGGATCAGGGCATTCGCGTGACAGCGCAGACTCGGCCAAAGGCGTTTAACTTTCGTACGGCCCCATTTCCAGGGCTTGCAACCGATATGCAGGCACAGCTCATGGCCGTTGCGGCCATTGCGAATGGCACCAGCATCATCACGGAAACAATTTTTGAAAATCGTTTTATGCATGTCCAAGAACTTCGTCGTCTTGGTGCAAATATTGAAGTCGACGGCCACACGGCAATCGTCAAGGGGGTGGCAAGCCTATCGGGAGCCCGCGTCATGGCGACCGACCTTCGCGCCTCGGCAGGGCTCGTGATTGCAGGGCTGGTGGCAGACGGTGAGACGGAGATCGACCGGATCTACCACTTAGACCGTGGCTACGACCGTATGGAAGAAAAGCTGGTCCGTCTCGGCGCTCGTGTGACGCGTATCGTGGGGTCTGAGTCATGATGACCTTTGCCCTATCGAAGGGCCGTATCTTTGACGAGGCGCTGCCGTTGCTTGCGGCAGCGGGGATTAAGCCATTGGAGTCCCCCGAGTCATCGCGCAAGCTGATTCTCTCGACTAATCGGTCTGACCTTCGGCTACTGATTGTTCGCGCGAGTGATGTTCCAACGTATGTGCAGTATGGCGCCGCAGACCTTGGCATTGCGGGTTCTGATGTCCTCAGCGAGCAGGGATCGGAAGGGCTTATTCAGCCGGTCGATCTGGGCATTGGCCGTTGTCGCATGAGTGTCGCCGTCCCGAGCGGACTGGACTACACGTCACTGGTCTATCGCGGTGCCCGAATTCGGGTGGCCTCGAAATATGTGAAGACTGCGCGCGCTCATTTTGCGGCCAAAGGGGTCCATGTGGACCTGATTAAACTGTACGGGTCTATGGAGCTCGCGCCGTTAGTGGGACTTGCCGATGTCATCGTCGACCTGGTGTCGACGGGCGGAACATTAAAAGCGAATGGACTAAAAGAAGTCGAGACCATCGCCCAGGTCTCGGCACGACTGATCGTGAACCAGGCGGCGTTTAAGACCCGACCAGAATCGATCTCGCCGCTAATCGACACGTTTGCCCAGGCAGCCCGAGCCTCCGCATCATGACGCAGTCCGTAAAAGTCCATCGACTTTCGTCAACACATCCTGACTTTCAGGAGCGGCTTGATCAGCTGCTTCGATTTGATGCGGCCCAAGACGAGGCGATTGGCAAGATAGTCAAAGAGATCGTTGCGGATATTCGTACGCGTGGTGATCAGGCGTTGTTAGAGATGACGGCGCGATTTGATGGGGTGACGGCCACGTCAGTCGCGCAGCTTGAGATCTCTCAGGCCGAGATGCAGCAGGCATTGGATCAGCTCAATCCAGAGGCGCGTCAGGCGTTGACGGTTGCGGCGGAGCGAATCCGTCGTTTTCACGAACTTCAGAAACAGTCTTCCTGGACCCATACCGATGAGGCTGGCAATCGGCTGGGTCAACGTGTGACGGCACTTGATCGTGCGGGTCTTTATGTTCCGGGCGGCAAGGCGGCCTATCCCTCGTCAGTACTGATGAATGCCATTCCTGCAAAAGTGGCGGGTGTCTCCGAAGTGATCATGGTGGTGCCCACGCCGCAGGGTGCGCGCAACCAACTGGTGTTGGCTGCGGCCTGTATTGCGGGCGTCGATCGTGTCTTTACGATTGGCGGCGCACAGGCGGTGGCGGCGTTGGCCTATGGCACCCAGACGATTCCCGCAGTCGACAAAATTGTCGGACCGGGGAATGCCTATGTTGCCGAGGCCAAGCGTCAGGTGTTTGGTCAGGTTGGCATTGACATGATTGCAGGTCCGTCTGAGATTCTGGTGTTGTGTGACGGTAAGACACCAGCAGACTGGGTGGCCATGGACCTCTTCTCACAGGCTGAGCATGACGAACTCGCACAGGCGATTCTGTTAACGCCTGATGCTGATTACATTGAAGCGGTATCCCAGGCAATTGATCGATTAATTCAAGACATGCCCAGGGCCAAGGTGATTCGCGCCTCGTTGGAAGGTCGTGGGGCATTGATTCATGTGCGCAGTCTGGATGAGGCCTGTGAGATTGCCTCACGGATTGCGGCGGAGCACCTGGAGATCTCGACGGATAACCCTGAACACTGGGCGGCCAAGATTCGTCATGCAGGGGCGATCTTCATGGGCCGGTATGCATCGGAATCGCTGGGCGATTATTGCGCAGGACCTAACCATGTGCTGCCCACTATGCGGACCGCACGATTTTCGTCACCGCTCGGGGTCTATGACTTTCAGAAGCGCACCAGCATGATCGAGATTAGCGAATCTGGCGCACAGGATCTTGGCCGCGTGGCTGCAACACTGGCGCACGGGGAATCACTCACCGCCCACGCGCGCGCTGCGGAACTGCGACTTAAGTCGTAATCGTCTCTAAGGCCGCCAATAAGGTGGCGACCTGAACATCTGATCCAACCGTAATGCGCAGGTACTGATCGATGCGGGCTTTTGCAAAATGTCGCACCAGAATCTTTTTTTCGCGAAGGCGAAGCGCAAGGTCAGCGCCTGCAAAGGACGGGTGCCGGGCAAAGACAAAGTTGGCCTGTGACGGTACCACTTCAAATCCCAGCTGGAGAAGACCCGTGGTTAAGGTCTCACGACTGGCCATGACTTTTTTTCGATTTGTCTCAAACCAGTCTCGGTCGTCCATCGCAGCCTGCGCACCTGCAGCGGCCAGCCGATCAATCGGATACGAGTTAAAACTGTCTTTGATCCGCTGCAACGCGGCGAGCAGATCGGGCTGTCCTAGTGCGAATCCCACGCGAAGCCCAGCGAGACCCCGAGATTTTGAAAGTGACTGAGTGACCAGGAGATTCGGATAGTGTGGGGTTAGCGGGGCACACGACTCGGCACCAAAATCAACATAGGCCTCATCGACTACCACCAGTCGGTCGGGGCGTGCCTTGACAAACGCTTCGATGGTCTCGCGAGGAAGTGCGCGTCCCGTGGGCGCGTTCGGGTTAGGAAAGATCACCGCCTTTGCAGATGCGGGGACCCTCTGGAGATCGATGGATAGGTCTGCCTCCAGGGGTAACAGCGCAAAAGGAATATCGAACAGTCCGCAGTAGGTCGGATAAAAGCTGTAGGTGATGTCAGGAAAGACCAGTGGGGTGTCCTGGTGCAAGAGCCCCTGAAAGACAAAGGCCAGCACTTCATCGGAGCCGTTGCCCACAAAGACGTGGTCAGCCGGAAGGTCCCAGAATCGGCCGACCGCCTCTTTCACTGCGGTGGAGTCTGGATCTGGATAGAGCCGAAGGGCTGTAGCAGGAACCCCTGCGATGGCGCGAACCGCTTTTTCCGACGGCGGATAGGGGTTCTCGTTGGTGTTGAGTTTCACCAACCCCTCGATTTTTGGCTGTTCTCCCGGGGTGTAGGGGCTCAGCCGATGAACCAGTGGGCTCCAGAATGACGACATGGCTCGAATGTATCATTGAGCCAAAGGAGCCGCCATGAGAACCGCCGAAGTCAGCCGTGAGACTGCCGAGACCCAGATTCGGGTGTCGCTCAACCTAGATGGCACAGGAGCCCGTCATCTGGACTCGGGGCTTCCATTTTTGGATCACATGCTGGATCAGATTGCCCGGCATGGCCTCATTGATCTCGATATTCGAGCCAAGGGCGATCTTGAGATTGATGCCCATCACACCGTGGAAGATCTTGGCATCACGCTAGGTCAGGCCTTTGCCAAGGCGATTGGGGATAAGCGGGGGGTGCGTCGCTATGGCCATGCCTATGTCCCACTCGATGAGGCGCTGTCCCGTGTCGTCGTGGATCTCTCTGGGCGTCCGGGGCTTGAATTCGGGGTGATCTGGAAGCGCAGCATGGTGGGACAGTTCGATCTCGATCTGATTCATGAATTCTTTCAAGGGTTCGTCAACCATGCGCAGGTGACCCTGCACATCGACAACCTGAAAGGCGAGAACGCGCATCACCAGTGCGAGACGATCTTTAAAGCGTTTGCGCGCGCACTTCGGATGGCAGTAGAAGTGGATCCTCGTCTTTCATCAGACGTGATCCCATCGACAAAGGGTGCGCTCTAGTCACGTGATCGCGATCGTTGACTATGGTTCGGGCAACCTAAGAAGCGTCTATCGTGCGCTCCATGCAGTGGCCCCGGATCAAACAGTAGAGATCGTCTCGGACCCAGATCTGATCGAGTCCGCCGAGCGCGTCGTCTTTCCAGGTCAAGGGGCGATGCCTGACTGCATGGCAAGTCTTGCACGCTCGGGGCTTCGGGAAGCGGTGCTGCGGGCCTGCACGAACAAACCGTTTCTGGGGATTTGTGTCGGTGAGCAGATGCTCTTTGAGCGAAGTGAAGAGGGCGATACGCCAGGACTGGGGGTTTTTGCCGGTGAGGTGGTGAAGTTTTCTGCCGCGCGGGGTGCCGTCGATCCGCAGCAGCAACCCTTGAAAGTTCCGCACATGGGCTGGAATCAGGTGCGCTGGACCCAACCGTCGCATCCGGTGTTAGCGGGCTTGGGCGCTGCGGAGTGGTTCTATTTCGTTCATAGTTTTCACGCTGAACCACGAGAAGCCTCTCAGATTCTAGGGGTGAGTGACTATGGGATTCGCTTTACCTGTGCAGTAGCGAGCGATAACATCGTTGCAACCCAGTTTCATCCTGAAAAGAGCGCCCAGGCGGGCCTCCGAATTTTGTCGAATTTTGTTTCGTGGAACCCGTAACTCGCTACCCTTAAATCGTCATGCTGCTGATTCCTGCAATTGATCTCAAAGATGGCAAGTGTGTTCGCCTAAAGCAAGGCGATCTGAAAGACGTCACTGTTTTTTCGGACAACCCCGCGGACATGGCACGCCAGTGGCGCGACCAGGGCGCACGCCGGCTCCATGTGGTGGATCTCAACGGCGCTGTTGCCGGGCGACCGAAGAATGAATCTGCGATCCGCGCCATCATGAAGGCGGCAGGGGATCTGATGCCGGTTCAGATTGGTGGGGGTATCCGTGATCTCGATACGATCGAGCGATTCTTAGATGACGGTGCAAGCTATGTGGTGATCGGCACTGCAGCGGTAAAAAATCCGGGCCTGCTCCAGGATGCTTGTGTTGCGTTTCCTGGCCACATCATTGTGTCGATCGACGCGAAAGATGGCAAAGTTGCTACCGATGGCTGGAGCAAGCTCTCGGGACATGAAGTGATCGATCTCGCAAAGAAGTTTGAAGACTATGGTGTCGAGTCGATTCTTTACACCGATATCGGCCGAGACGGGATGTTGACGGGTGTCAACATTGAGGCAACGGTTGCGCTTGCGCAAGCCGTCTCGGTGCCGATCATCGCCAGCGGCGGGGTCGCCAGCATGAAAGACATTGATGCGCTCTGTAAGGTCGAGCCCGAAGGCGTCACTGCAGCAGTGCTTGGCCGCTCTCTCTACGAGGGTCACATCGATTTCCAGAAGGCGCAAAAGCGCGCTGACGATCTGATCAAAAAACAGGCCGCCTCGTAAGGCTCGCCCCCATGCTGGCCAAGCGAATCATTCCCTGTCTTGACGTGAACGCTGGCCGAGTGGTGAAGGGCGTGAATTTCGTGGACCTTCGTGATGCCGGAGACCCGGTGTCTGTTGCACGCGAATATGACCGCCAGGGGGCTGATGAGGTCACCTTTCTAGACATTACGGCATCGAGCGATGAGCGCGATCTGATCCTGCCCATCATTGAAGCGGTCGCCGATCAGGTCTTTATTCCTCTCACGGTGGGGGGCGGGGTTCGTAGCGTGGAAGATGTGCGTCGACTTCTCAATGCTGGGGCTGACAAGATCAGTATCAACACCGCCGCCATCCATCAGCCGGAACTTGTGCGGGACTGCGCGGATAAATTTGGATCGCAGTGCATTGTGGTGGCGATCGATGCCAAGCGGGTGGATGACCACTGGGAAGTCTTCACCCATGGCGGCCGCAAACCGACTGGACTTGACGCAGTCGAGTGGGCAAAACGCGTCGCGGCCCTCGGTGCGGGAGAGATCTTGCTCACCAGTATGGATCGAGATGGCACGGGCAAGGGCTTCGATCTGGCGCTCACCCGTGCGGTGTCGACCGCAGTCAATATCCCCGTCATTGCCAGCGGTGGCGTGGGGGGGTTGCAAGACCTGGTCGATGGGGTCACCCAAGGGGCAGCAGATGCGGTGCTTGCGGCATCGATTTTTCATTTTGGTCAGCACACGATTGCAGAAGCCAAACAATTCATGGCGGCGCAGGGCGTGTGTGTCAGGGGGGTTGGGGCTTGACCTTGGATGCTGCTACGGCTGACTGGCTAGACCAGGTCCGATGGGACGATCGCGGGCTCGTCTGTGCAATTGCGCAGGACGCGCAGTCTGGGCGCGTCCTCATGGTGGCCTGGATGGATCGGGATGCATTGATCGCTACGGTCAAGACACAGCAGGCCGTGTATTTTTCTCGCTCGCGCAACCGTCTCTGGCACAAGGGAGAGGAATCGGGACATATCCAGCACGTCCAAGAGATTCGTCTTGACTGTGACGGCGATGTGATTCTCTTGAAAGTCGCGCAGCAGGGCGGTATTGCCTGTCACACAGGCCGTGAGTCTTGTCTCTATCAGCGGCTTGAAGTACATCAGGGGGTACTGCAATGGATTTCTGTGGATCCCGTGGTGAAAGACCCCGCCACGCTCTATGCAGGGTACGATTCATCCTCTCAAGAGTCTTAACCGGCCCCTATGTCGTCCGAACTTCACGATCCTAAACAATACGCACCCGATGGCGAACTTTTGGATCCCGCGCAGGTGCTCACGCGGCTAGCCGATGTCATCGCCAGTCGAAAGGGCCTTGACCCCGCGTCGTCCTATGTGGCGAGACTGCTGGCCGGTGCCCCGGATGCCGCTTTGAAAAAGGTTGGAGAAGAGGCCGCCGAAGTCATCATGGCGGCGAAGGATGGCGTGGCTGAAAAGACGATTTCCGAGATGGCAGATCTTTGGTTTCACTGTCTTGTGGCGTTGGTGCAGGCAGGGATTCGACCCGAGCAAGTTCTTGCGGAACTTGCGAGGCGAGAGGGCATCTCAGGGTTAGATGAAAAGGCAGCGCGGCGCGCGCAGCAGAAGGGCTAGTGAATGACGCACGACCCGAGTTGTATTTTCTGCAAGATTGGTCAGGGACAGATTCCTGCCAAAAAAGTCTTCGAGGACGATGATCTGATTGCCTTTCATGACATTGCACCGAAGGCCCCGATGCACCTGCTGATTGTTCCCAAGCAGCACTTGGTGTCGCTGCAAGATGCCAATGAATCCCACCAGGCCCTCTTGGGGAAAATGCTAGTGCTTGCCCCCAAATTGGCTGCGGAAAATGGCTCGCCTGACGGTTTTCGAACCATTATTAATACCGGTCGGGTGGGGGGGCAGGAGGTGTATCATCTTCACGTTCATCTGCTCGGCGGGCCCTCGCCCGTGGGCAGGATGCTTTAACCACTTTTCTCGGAGACCGTGATGGGTTCCTTCAGTGTCTGGCATTGGCTGATTGTTCTCTTAATTATTCTCTTGGTGTTTGGCACCAAGAAACTGCGCAACCTTGGCTCGGATCTTGGGGGTGCGGTCAAGGGCTTTAAAGAGGGCATGAAAGATGGCGGCAGTACCGATGCTGCGACAACGACGCAAAAAACCGAAGCCCCCACGATTGACGTCCAGGCAAAGGACAAAACGCCGCAGTAATTCCGCGCTCGCGGCGCAAGCCGACGCACTATGTTTGATATCGGCTTTTCGGAGTTAATCATGATCGGCCTGGTCGCCCTAGTGGTGGTCGGGCCAAAGCGACTACCGGTTGCGACACGGACGATCGGCACACTGCTTGGCCGAGCCCAGCGATACGTCAATGATGTAAAGGGTGACATCCAGCGTCAGATGGATCTTGAAGAGCTGCGTAAAGTGCAACAGCAGGTTCAGAACGTTGGGGATCAGATTCAACAGGGCGTTGCGAATGTCGAACGGGAAGTGAGTGGCATCGGCGCAAGCCTGAACAGCACGAATCAAGACGACTGGGGAGATTTCGGCGAGCCGCTATCGGAGCCGCCCCCCGCGACTTTTGGTCTTCACATCAATGCGCCTGAGCCGACCTGGTCAGAGCGTGCCGATCAACGACGTATCCGCGAGCGGTTAAGAAGCCGTATGCGGAAACGGTATCTCACGAAGCGATCTCGGTATGAGTGACTCGCCGCATAACGACCCGAGCGAGTCCAAAGAAGAGGGGTTTATGACCCATCTGATTGAGCTGCGCGATCGGCTGATGCGGGCGGCGATTGCGGTCATCGTGTGTTTTCTCTCGCTTGTCTACTGGGCACCCGACATCTACTCGATACTGGCGAACCCCTTGATTGCGGCGCTGCCCAAGGGAACCTCGATGATTGCGACGGATGTGACCGCGCCGTTCTTTGTGCCGATGAAGGTCACCATGATGGTGGCCTTTGTGATCGCCTTGCCCTATGTGCTCTATCAGGTCTGGGCGTTTATTGCGCCGGGACTTTACGAACATGAAAAGAAGCTTGCGATCCCGATTGTGCTGAGCAGCTTCATTCTGTTTCTGTTGGGCATGGCGTTTGCCTATTTCTTCGTCTTCCCTGCGGTGTTTAAGTTCGTCGCTGCCTATACGCCCGCTGGCGTACAGATGGCCACCGACATTGACAAGTATCTGAGCTTTGTCATGACTTTGTTTCTGGTCTTTGGCGTCTCGTTCGAAACCCCTGTCGTGCAGATGGTCCTGGTACGGCTTGGGATGGTCTCGATTGAAAAGCTACGAAACTTCCGCTCATACTTCATCGTGATTGCCTTCGTGATTGCTGCGATCGTGACGCCGCCCGATGTGATCAGTCAGTTCATGTTGGCAGTACCAATGATCTTGCTCTACGAGTTTGGCATCTTTATGTCTCGATACATTTCGCCGCGCCCTAAAGACGCGGCGACAGACGAGGCCGCAAACTCTTAACGAGCTGAACGAACGTTGCGCAGTCGATGGTGTGGCTGACTATCGTCGTGCCGCGACGGTTGGCCGCTCAGCAACCCGAACCTGAAGCTCTGCTGTCTCACGACCGCGCAAGACTTTGACCTTGGCCTCGGATCCCGGGGGCGTGTTGGCAATCGTCTGCATCAGATCCGTCATATTGCGCACCGCTTTTTCGTTCACCGCCACGACGATATCGCCAGGCAACATGCCGGCGGTGTGGGCGGGGCCATCACGAAGCACACCCGCTATGAGACTGCCGTCACCATCCGGCGCATCGAGTGGCTCGACACCGATATAGCCACGACTGACACGGCCTTTGGTGACGAGCGACTCCATGATCTGCCGTGCGGAGTCAGAAGGAATCGCAAACCCGATGCCCTGATTGCCACCACTTCGGGTGTAGATCGCGGTGTTAATCCCAAGCAGATGTCCTTGCGTATCGACCAAGGCACCGCCCGAGTTACCCGGGTTAATCGCCGCATCAGTCTGAATGAAATTCTCGTAGGTATTGATCCCTAATCGGCTTCGCCCCATGGCGCTGATGATCCCCTGGGTCACGGTCTGCCCTACGCCAAAGGGATTGCCGATGGCCAACACGGTGTCGCCCACGCGAGCCTCGGTGGGACGACCAAAAGCGATGACCGGCAGCTTCCCTAAGCTGATCTTCAGAACGGCAAGATCGGTGTCTGGATCGGAGCCCACAAGGGATGCCTTTGCGCTACGGCCATCGGCCAGGGCGATTTCAATCTGCTCGGCGCCCTGGATCACATGGTGATTGGTCAGGATGTATCCCTTCTCTGACACGATCACACCGGATCCAAGCCCCGTGGTGGGTTCCTGGCCTGGGCTATCTTGAAAAAACCGACGAAAGATCGGGTCATTCAGGAAAGGATGGTTCGCGGGGGCTGATTTTTGTGTGGTGAAGATGTAGACCACCGCCGGCATCGCCCGGGCAGCGGCATCCCGAAAACCATGGCTCGCAATAGGGGCACCGCCATCCTTGAGCCCAAGTGCGTCCGGACTGGAGGTCACAGCACCCGTGCCGAGGTGCGCCACCCAGTGCGGTTTAAAGGTCAGAACGACAAACAACGCCGCAAGGGCGAGTGTGGTTGCCTGAGCAAAGATGAGCCATATCCGACGTGCCATACCGCCATTATTGCTGGAACTTGCCCCCTCGGCTGGCTTAGAATACGTGTTTGCCCTAACTTCGTTTTGGAAAAGGCGTTTTATGTCTCAGTCGAACCAAGAACTCAGTTTTCCTCCCCCAACGGACAAGATTGAACCCGAGCGTCGGACCTGGCTGATTGCCTGTGGCGCAGCGGGTGGTGTCGCTGCGGCTGCCACCGCGGTCCCCCTGCTCTCCTCGATGGCGCCGTCGGAAAAGGCCCGCTCGGCGGGTGCGCCTGTTGAAGTCGATATCAGTGATATTCCCGTCGGCGGCGTAAAGACAGTCGAATGGCGCGGCAAGCCTGTGTGGATCGTGCGCCGGACGCCCGAGATGCTCGCAGGCCTTGAGAAAATTGAAGGCCAACTGGCAGATCCGAATTCGGATCGCACGGCATTCCCTGTGCCGTCGTATGCCAAGAATCGCCATCGCTCGATTAAACCGGAATTCTTAGTGACGGTTGGGATTTGTACCCACCTAGGCTGCTCGCCTGTGAGCAAGTTTGAAACCGGTAACCAGCCAGGTCTTGCAGCCGATTGGCAAGGCGGTTATTTCTGCCCCTGCCACGGGTCGACGTTTGACCATGCGGGCCGTGTCTATGCCAACAAGCCTGCACCGGATAATTTGGAAGTCCCCCGTCACATGTACCTGTCGGACTCGAAGCTGTTGATCGGCAAGGACGAAAAAGGCGAGGCATAACGCGATCTCTCTGCTGGCGCGTTGCCAGCAAGAACGTGCAGCAACTTACGACATAAAAGCGAATTTCTCGGAGATTTGAATGGCAGCTGAAAAGAACGTCACCACGACAGGGCTGATGGGCTGGATTGACACACGATTCCCGCTCACCAAGATGTACAAAGAGCATCTGTCAGAGTACTACGCGCCGAAAAACTTCAACGTCTGGTACTTCTTTGGATCGTTGGCGATGGTGGTCCTGGCCTTGCAGATCGTCACAGGAATCTTCTTGACGATGCATTACAAGCCGGATGCCTCGTTAAATGCAGCAGGCATTCCAATTGCATTCGCCAGCGTGGAATACATTATGCGCGAAGTCCCCTTCGGCTGGTTCATTCGTTACCTGCATTCCACCGGCGCCTCTGCGTTCTTCGTTGTGGTCTATCTCCACATGTGGCGCGGCATGATGTATGGCTCCTATCGTGCGCCCCGTGAACTGATCTGGATCTTTGGCTGCTTAATCTTCCTGATGCTGATGGCCGAAGCCTTCTTTGGTTACCTCCTTCCCTGGGGGCAGATGTCTTACTGGGGTGCTCAGGTCATCGTGAACCTATTTGCTGCTGTGCCGTTGATTGGTCCTGACCTCTCGGTCTGGGTACGCGGTGACTTTGTGGTGGGTGACGCGACGCTCAACCGTTTCTTTGCCTTCCATGTGATCGCGATCCCGTTGGTCCTGGTGGGTCTGGTGGCGGCACACATCATTGCGCTGCATGAAGTGGGCTCCAACAACCCTGACGGGGTAGAGATCAAGAAGAATAAGAATGCGGACGGTATTCCCTTAGATGGCATCCCCTTCCATCCTTACTACACGGTTCACGACATTCTTGGGATCGCTGGCTTTTTGCTCGTCTTCTGTGCGGTCGTCTTCTTCGCACCAGAGTTTGGCGGCTACTTCCTGGAGTTCAATAACTTCATCCCGGCAGATCCTCTGGTCACGCCACCGCACATTGCACCGGTCTGGTATTTCACGCCGTTTTATTCAATGTTGCGTGCCGTCACGGATCTGTTCACCTGGGTGATGGTGGGGGCCGCAGCGATCGGTGCCCTTGCGGTCTTCCGCTCGAAGTTCCCGATGATCATTAAGCTGGTTGGGGTTGCAGCCCTGGTCGTCTTGGCCATCACCTTCCGCGTCTTTGATGCGAAGTTCTGGGGTGTGGTCATCATGGGCGGCGCAGTGATTATTCTCTTCTTCCTGCCCTGGTTGGATAAGAGCCCGGTGAAGTCCATTCGGTACCGCCCGACCTGGCACAAGCTGCTCTATGCCATTTTCGTGGTGAATTTCTTTATCTTGGGCTATCTGGGCGTGCTCCCTCCATTTGATCTGGGTCAGGCCTATTCCCTGGTGGGAACTGTCTTTTACTTTGCATTCTTTGCGCTGATGCCGATCTGGTCGTGCAAGGGTGAGTTCAAGCCGGTTCCTGATCGCGTGACATTTAAGCCGCACTAATCTCGCGATCGTCAGGAGCATTTATATGAAATCATTTTTGTTATCACACCCCATTCGGCCCATGAAATCGACCATCGCGCTGGTACAGTTTTCTCGTCAGATCCTGCTCTCGGCTGCAGCAGCGGTTACGCTCATTGCAACGCCTGTGGCGTTTGCAGCGGGTGGACCGGTTGCGCTGGATGCCACTCCCGCAGCGAAACTGAAAGATAAGGCGGCGATGCAAAACGGCGCCAAGATCTTTGTGAACAACTGCATGGGTTGTCACGGCATCTCGGCGATGCGTTGGAGCCGACTTAGCGATATTGGCTTTACGGAAGAGCAGATCAAAGCCTTGATGCCCGCAGGCGTTAAAGCAGGCGATTACATGCGCACCTCCATGAATCGTACGGATGCAAAGGAGTGGTTTGGTGCTGCGCCCCCTGATCTCTCAGTGACGGCGCGTTCACGGTCGTCGCACTCAGGCACGGGTACGGATTGGATCTATACCTTCCTGCGCACTTATTACGAAGATCCCAGCCGTCCGACGGGCTGGAATAACAAGACCTTCGTGGGTGTCGGGATGCCGCATGTTCTGTGGGAAATGCAAAAAACGAAGTCTCCCGCTGAGTTTGACTCCGCGGTGGGTGATATCGCTGCGTTTTTGAACTATGTCTCAGAGCCCTCACAATTTGCGCGCAAATCTGCGGGCATTGTGGTGATGATCTTCCTGGCGATTTTCTTTGTCCTGGCCTGGCGTCTGAACAAAGCCTACTGGAAGAAGATCAAGTAAGACGGCTGTCACGGTGTAAGAATTTCAGGGTGGGGCGTTTGCTCCACCCTTCTTGTTTATTAAGGAGCCAGAAAAATGATGGTGCTCTACTCGGGAACAACCTGTCCTTTCAGTCATCGCTGTCGATTCGTGCTGTTTGAAAAAGGCATGGACTTCGAAATCCGCGATGTCGACCTGTTCAACAAGCCAGAGGACATCTCGGTGATGAACCCCTACGGTCAGGTACCGATTCTGGTGGAGCGTGACCTCATCCTGTATGAGTCCAACATCATCAACGAGTACATTGATGAGCGCTTCCCTCACCCGCAGCTCATGCCCGCAGACCCGGTCCAGCGTGGCCGTGCCCGGCTACTGCTGTTGAATTTCGAGCGCGAGCTGTTCGTTCACGTGGAAGCTTTGGAAAAGCAGGATCCCAAGAAAATCGACAAGGCCCGTATCCTGGTGCGCGACCGACTGGCGCAGCTCGCGCCAGTCGTGACCAAGAATAAGTTCATGCTTGGCGAAGAGTTCTCGATGATCGATGTGGCGTTAGCCCCCTTGCTCTGGCGGCTGGACTACTACGGCGTTGAGCTGCCCAAGACGGCAGTACCGGTGCAAAAGTATGCGGAACGGATCTTTTCGCGTCCCGCCTTTTTTGAGGCATTAACCCCCTCAGAAAAGATCATGCGTCGTTAATCTCGCAAAGACTTCAGCGCATGTCCGAGACCGAATTAAATTCTCCTGGCTCGACCAAGCCCTATCTGGTGCGGGCGATTCATGAGTGGTGCACGGACAATGGCCTGACGCCTTATCTGGCAGTATCAGTCACCGATCAGGTTCGGGTGCCTGCAGAGCATGTCCGTCAGGGTGAGATCGTTCTGAATGTTGGGGTGCTCGCCACAGACAAACTCATCATCGACAATGACGCGGTGAGCTTTCAGGCCCGGTTTTCCGGTCGCGTGCATCAGATCTTTATCCCCATGGACAATGTCGTCGCGATTTACGCCAAAGAGACCGGTAATGGCATGGCGTTTGAGGTGCCGAAACCGTTGGCCCACTCGGATGTCCAGCTCGCGGCGGTTGACCAGATAGCCCCAGAAGACCTGATTGACCAGGGGGCAGATTCCGCCGATCACTCGCCCGAACCCCCCAGTCGCCCGCCCGCTGGGCGCCCCCACCTGACTCGCGTAAAATAGGCGACTGGTCGGGTTGACGAGAGAAATAACAACCACGCCGACTTAGCTCAGTTGGTAGAGCAATCGCCTTGTAAGCGATAGGTCATCTGTTCGAGTCAGATAGTCGGCACCAATCCACATCATCCTCCCGCTTCCGACGCAGGCAACCGCTGAGACATCCGCAGCATGGGGAGGCATGGCAAATGAAGCACCACTTGGTTCTGGTCACCTGTGTTGTCGCACTGGTCACCGCACCGACGATGGCGGCCCCATCGCCCGAGCGGCTTCAGCTGTGCGCCTCCTGCCACGGCGCAAACGGCAATAGCACCACCCCTGAAAATCCAAAGCTTGCAGGACTACAGGCGCGCTATGCGAGTCAGCAGATGAAGGACTTCAAGTCAGGCAAGCGTGTGTCTGCAGTGATGGCAGGCATCATGGCCACGATTGATGATGCTGAAATTGAGCGCTTGGCAACCTACTTCCATGAGCAGAAGCCCACGCCCTCTGCGGCGTCAACGGCTGATCCAAAACGTCTGGCGCAGGGCAAAGAAATCTACTTTGAAGGCATTGTGGGGAGCGCTGTTCCCGCGTGTGCAGGCTGCCACACAGAGACGGGAAAAGGGACGAACCGATATCCCCGTCTGGCAGGCCAACATGCTCAGTACCTTGTACAACAGATGCTGGCCTATAAAAGCGGTGCACGAAAAAATGATGATCGGGAACTGATGCGTGCCGTTGCCACACGTATGACAGAACCCGAAATCCGTGCTGTCTCGGAGTTTATCCAGACGCTCAAAGGAGAAGATGAATGAAACCTATCCTGATATCGACGTCCAAGCACCTGCTCTGCGCAGCCTTATTGGCCATATCGACATCGCTGTCGGCTCAGACCGCCACGACCGATTCGGGGTTGGTTCAGAAGTTCGGGAACAAGGCCTACGAGTGGGGCAAGATGCTGCCCGAGCAGGTTGAGATCCTTAAACTCTCGGGCGATGTGGCGCGTGGCAAAGAGGCCTTTCGTGGCTGTCGCGGCTGTCATAAAGCCGATGCAGGGGGTCTCTTAGATGGGACCTATCCAAGGTTAACGGGTCAGCATGCGAGTGTTGTGATCAAACAGGTCACAGAAGTCAGGGCGGGCATTCGTGCCAATCCGAAGATGGCCCCATTCTCTTCGGACCACGCGGTAACCCCCCAGGAGATTGCTGATATCGCCGTTTATGTGGAGCAGTTAACAACGGCACGCGAAAATGGGAAAGGTCCCGGCACCATGCTCGCGCGTGGTAAAGCGCTCTACGAACAGGGAAAGTGTGCTGAGTGTCATGGCGAGCGGGGTGAGGGTAAGGCGCTCAATGCCTATCCAGTGGTCGCTGCCCAGCACTATGAATATCTTCGTAGAGAACTCGACCACATCCAGAAAGGGATCCGAGGAAACTCGCATCCCAAGATGGTCAAGGCCATCGAGCGCTATACCCGAGAAGACATGGAGGCTGTTTCAGACTACATGTCTCGGATGCCAGACTATCGATTGACTAGCCGGTAACGCCCGCGTCGTCTAAAGTCTTTTTCAGTTCGCCGTTGTCGTACATCTCGCCCATGATGTCCGATCCGCCGATGAACTCGCCTTTGATGTAGAGCTGGGGAATCGTCGGCCAGTTTGAGTAGTCCTTAATCCCTTGGCGAATCTCGTCATCCTCTAGCACGTTCACCGTCACCACGTTCTTGACGCCACAGGCGCGGAGCAGCTGCACCGCACGACCTGAAAAGCCGCACTGGGGAAACTGTGCGGTGCCTTTCATAAATAAGACAACAGGGTGGTCGGTCACTGTTTTTTGAATAAATTCTTTTGCGTCCATTGGGTGCTCCAAGTTCAAGAGTTGTGATTATTCAGCAGACCGATAGCCAAGTACAGCCCGGGCCTGTCCGGCCTGGTCGACTAAGCCAGTTATTCGAACAAGTCCAGCCGCCTCAAAGCAACCGATCACTGCTGGTTGTTGATCAGCCCCGTGTTCGATCAAGCAAAGACCGTTTGGTTCAAGGTAATCATGGATGCCAGCCAGAATCGCACGAATATCCGCAAGTCCATCCTGGCCCTCGGTGAGACCGGCAAGCGCTGACAACGGCTCAAAACGAAGGTCTCCTTGGGAGAGGTGGGGATCATTCGATTGGACGTAGGGCGGGTTACTGACAATCGCATGGAATCGCTGCGCCGGTAACCCACCAAAGGCGTCCCACCAAGAACCGAGATGAAATCGCATGCGCGCCGCCGTACCGAGCCATGCCGCATTGTTACGCGCGGTCTGGAGTGCATGTTCAGACTGATCGGTAACTGTGACCTGCGTCTGGGGATGCTCGAGCGCGAGACTAATGCCGATGCAGCCAGAGCCCGTGCCGAGATCGCACAACCGAATCGGACCTGGCAGCCCTCGTATGAATGACAGGGCAGTGTCGACTAATAGCTCGGTTTCGATACGTGGAATTAATGTTGATGGATTGACCCAGAAAGACCGACCAAAGAACTCCCGAGATCCAGTGAGGTACGCGATCGGCCAACCCTGCTGCCGCCGATCGACCATTCGTGCAAACAACGCTGCAGCCTCTGGGCGAATAGGGCGTTCAGGAAAGGCGATCGCCTGCTCACGACGCAGCCCCGTGGCCGCTTCAAATAGCGGCCATCGCTCGTGTGCAGGAAGGTCACAGCGGGCGAGACAGTCGCCTATCGTCTGGAGGATGACCACGGTGTCAGAAATCTGAGTTAGCTCTCGGACATGGAAGCAAGTAGTTCTGCCTGATGTTCTGCAATCAGCGCTCCGGTGAGCTCGGCAAGGTCCCCGTCCATCATGGCATCGATCTTATAGAGCGTCAGGTTAATACGATGGTCTGTAATCCGGCCCTGTGGAAAGTTATAGGTGCGAATACGCTCCGATCGATCTCCCGATCCCACCATGAGCTTTCGGGCGCTGGCCTCTTTGGCCTGGGCCGCGCGAAGCTGCTGGTCCCGAACGCGCGCCGCAAGCACCTTCATGGCCTTATCTTTATTCTTATGCTGACTGCGATCGTCCTGACATTCCGCCACGAGCCCGGTGGGCAGGTGGGTGATACGCACCGCAGACTCAGTCTTATTTACGTGCTGACCGCCTGCGCCCGAGGCACGAAAGACATCAATCCGAAGTTCTTCAGGTGAGAAGACGACCTCTGCAACCTCATCGGCCTCAGGAAGCACGGCCACGGTACAGGCCGAGGTATGAATACGTCCTTGTGTCTCAGTTTGCGGGACGCGCTGGACACGGTGTACACCAGACTCGAACTTGAGCTTGGAGTAGACGCTCTCCCCCGCGAGCCGCACGATGACCTCACGATAGCCCCCAAGATCGGATTCACTGGCCGAGAGCATCTCGGTCTGCCAGCGATTACGTTCAGCAAATCGCAGATACATACGCAACAGATCGCCGGCAAAGAGGGCAGACTCATCGCCGCCGGTCCCTGCACGAATCTCTAAGATGACGTTACGTTCGTCATTAGGATCTTTGGGCAGCAACAAGATCTGTAGGCTCGCTGATTCCTGTTCGAGCCCTTCTTTGAGCCGTCCGATTTCTTCTTGGGCGAATCCCTTAAGCTCTGGATCATTCAGCCAGTCCTGGGCGGACTGAAGATCCGCTTCAAGCTTCTGATACCGATGAAATCCTTCTACAACGGGGGCAAGATCCGACCGCTCTTTAGAGAGCTTGCGGAACTCATTCATCTGATTCGTGGTTTCAGGGGCTGCCAGCAGGCGGTCGACCGCAACAAGGCGTTCGTCCAGCTGCTGGAGCTTGGCCAGCAGGCTGGGCTTCATCTAGTGGTCTCGGTGAGTGTCTTTGTGTAACCCAAATAGATCCTGAATCAGGGCGGTCTTCTGATCACGGGTCTCGGGGTCAAGGTGGTTCATCTGGTGAAGCTGACTATAGGCGCCATGGAGATACTTCTGCGACAGGCCATGCGCCAATGACTTCAGAACAGCGTCAATATCTTCGCCTTTCGCAAGACGCTTACGGGCCAGTGCAAGCTCCGATGACTGGATTGTTTCGGCGTGTTGTGCGAGCGCCCGAATGACGGGCACCTGGGCGCGCGACTCTTTCCACTGCAAGAAATTCTGAACGCCGTGGTCAATGATGGCTTCGGCCTGCACCACTGCATCTTGTCGGGCCTGCACCCCTTCCTTAATCAGCTCGCCAAGATCATCGACCGTGTACAGGAAGGCGTCATCTAACTGGGCCACCTCACGTTCAATATCGCGAGGTACCGCAAGGTCTACCAGGAACATCGGACGATGGCGACGCTGTTTGATCGCCCGTTCAATCATGCCAAGCCCAATGATGGGCAGAGTACTCGCAGTACAGCTCACCACGATATCGAATTCGTGCATGCGCAGCGGGAGTTCGGCAAGCGAGATTGCTTCCCCGCCAAACTCATGGGCAAGGGCCTGACCGCGGTCCATCGTTCGGTTGGCAACCACAATCTGCTTGGGGTGCTGGGCGGCAAAGTGAGTCGCTGTGAGCTGAATCATCTCGCCTGCACCGATAAATAGAATCTTTGTCTGGGCAAGATCTCCGAAGATACGCTGCGCCAGTTTGACGGCTGCGGCGGCCATCGACACCGAGTGCAGACCAATTTCGGTGGTCGTGCGTACTTCTTTGGCGACGGAGAAGGCCTGCTGGAAAAGATGATGCAGATGGGTACCAAGACATCCCACCTCTTGCGCTTCCCGTGCCGCCAGTTTCATCTGGCCGAGAATCTGTGGCTCACCAATCACCATCGAGTCCAGGCCACAGGCCACACGAAAGGCGTGACGCACTGCCTGGTCATTTGGCAATTGATAGAGATGAGGCGTTAATGATTTTTCAGCGGTGCCTGATTTCCAAGCAAGCCAGTCCAGGGCTTCGGCTTTCGCCTGCGACGAATCTTCCGCAGCAAGATACATCTCGGTCCGATTGCAGGTGGATAACAATGCCTGCTCGGGGGCGGACTGCCCGAGTCTTGCGCGCAGTTCTCCCAATCCCTCGCGAAGCGTTTCCCCAGGAAACGCCAAACGCTCTCGCAAGGAGAGCGGTGCGGAGTGATGGTTCAGGCCAAGCGTAATCAGCTGCATGAAGTGGCAATGTGCGGAAACCCCTTGATTTTAAAGGAAAACATCCAATCGGTAACCCACGCCATAGATGGGTCTGAGCCGAACGTGCGCTGTCTTATCAAGCCTTAGTTTCTTTCGCAGTCGACCGATGTGGGTATCCAGTGTCCTAGACGCCATCAGGTCCAGCCTGCCCCAGACAGCCCTTAGGATCTCAGCTCGGGAGACCACTTCGCCGCGACGCTGAAAGAGTAGCCAGGCGAGTCGAAATTCTCGGGCAGACAGCAGGATCTCCTGGTCTTCATGAAAGACCTGCAGCGTGCCGAGATTGAGCAGGAAGGGTCCTGCGGCAAGTGGCGTTTCGTCAAATAGCTGCGGCTGAAGCCGTCGACGAATCGCCTTGGCACGAACGAGAAGTTCGTCAGGTTTAGCGGGTTTAACGACATAGTCCAGTGCCCCGCGATCAAAGGCGGTCTCCATGGTGTGGGCATCCGCGCAGCCGGTCACCACCATCACCGGAATGGGTCGCGCCTGGAGCTGTTCCTGGGCACGAAGTTTTTCTAGAACCTCAAGCCCATTGATATCCGGCAGTCGAATATCGAGCAGTGCAAGATCAAAACCGGCGGCAGAAACATGTTTCAGAAACTGTCGACCGGATCGAAAGATCTCTCCTGTGACACCCACCATCGCCCCGTAAGCCAGCACCTGAGAGGAGATCAGGGGGTCATCTTCAACAATAGCAAGTCGCATCAGCGTTGGCTCCTTTCGTCTTGAAGGAGCACCATACGTCGGCGATGACGACTTGCTAAGGTGTCAGAGATTCAGACAGAAAGAAACATGCGGTAACCAGGGTGTGCCGTCTCATCCCAGTAGGGGTAACCCAGCTGATTGAGAAATTCCTGCAACGCCTGCTCACTCTGATCCGGCACCTGAATCCCCACGAGGATTCGGCCATAGTCCGCGCCGTGATTGCGATAGTGGAACAGCGAGATGTTCCAATCGGGGTGCATGTTCGATAAGAATCGCATCAAGGCGCCGGGGCGCTCCGGAAACTCAAAGCGAAAAATCCGTTCGTGATGGGCCAGGGGGGAGCGCCCGCCGACCATGTGTCGTAGATGAAGCTTGCCCAGTTCATCGTCCGTGAGATCGAGCGTCTTAAAGCCCGACGCTTCGAATCCTGCGGCAATCTCATTGGCCTCGTTGCGGTTGCGCACCTGAAGTCCAACGTAAATATGTGCCGCCTTTGCGTCGGCGATTCGGTAGTTGAACTCGGTCACATTTCGATTACCGATGCTGGTGCAAAAGCGTTTGAAGCTTCCTCGTTCTTCCGGAATCGTGACCGCGAAGACCGCCTCACGCTGCTCACCGATCTCTGCGCGCTCGCTCACAAAGCGTAGCCGATCAAAGTTCATATTGGCCCCGCAGGCCACTGCGATCAGGGTCTTGTCTTCAATGGCATCACGACTGACCCAGGCCTTTAAGCCCGCAATGGCCAAGGCGCCCGCAGGTTCCAAAATGGCACGGGTATCTTCAAAGACATCTTTGATCGCTGCGCAGACTGCATCGGTATCGACGATCACGATTTCATCAACATACTTCTGGCACAGGCGAAAGGTCTCCTCGCCAACTTGTTTGACTGCCGTCCCGTCAGAAAATAGCCCTACGTCTTTGAGCACTATCCGATGGCCACAGGCCAGGGACTGGGCCATGGCATCCGAGTCACACATCTGGACACCGATCACTTTGGTCTCGGGCTTGACCTGTTTGAGATAACTGGCAATCCCGGCGATCAGCCCCCCGCCGCCGATGGCAACAAAGACGGCGTCAATCGGTTCCTGAAAATGCTGCAGGATCTCCATCGCGATCGTCCCTTGGCCAGCGATGACCTCGGGGTCATCGAACGGGTGCACAAAGGTCAGTCCCTGAGACGCCTGAAGCGTCAGGGCATGGGCATAGGCGTCGGAATAAGAGTCCCCGTGCAGGATGACCTCCGCCCCAAAGGCTCGGACCGCATCAATCTTGACGCTGGGGGTCGTCACGGGCATCACAATGACCGCCCGACAGCCCATTTTCTGGGCGGACAGGGCCACCCCCTGGGCGTGGTTTCCGGCAGAGGCGGCGATCACGCCCCGCGCCAGCTGCGCCTGGGTCAGATGGGCCATCTTGTTATACGCCCCGCGTAGCTTGAACGAGAAGACCGGCTGCATGTCTTCGCGTTTTAAGAGCACCCGGTTTTTGAGCCGCCGGCTTAGTCCCGGTGCGGGTTCCAGAGGGGTCTCCTCTGCGACGTCATAGACCTTGGCGGTCAGAATTTTTCGTAGGTAATCAGCGCCCATGACTCGTTTTATAACCTAAATCACCCAAAGCCCTACGTGGCGGGGCAATTCAGCTCTGAACAATCCCCAGAAAACAGGGAAAATGGCCAATTAGGAACCACTTTTTGGCCCTCATGAACGCACCCATCGACCCGAAGATTCTGGCCCATCTTGATCGCGCGGATCCCACGCGGGACGCAGGTCGTCTGCGCGAGATTCCTTACAACTACACCTCGTTCTCGGATCGAGAGATTGTGCTTCGAGTGCTCGGGGAAGAGGGCTGGGCGCTGATCTCCGAGCTTCGTCAGGAACGCAAGACAGGCCGTTCGGCGCGGATGCTCTACGAGGTGTTGGGCGATGTCTGGGCGGTGGGTCGTAATCCTTATCTGCAAGATGATTTATTGGATAACACCAAACGTCGTCGACAACTGATTGAGGCGTTGTTTCATCGGTTGAATGAAGTTGATCGTCGGCGAACGATTGACACGATAGAGGCCTCTGCAGTCGCGGGCACCACACCGTCTGCCGCGGAGATGACCCGTGATCAAAAGGTGGGTCGTCTTCTTGTGTTGGCCCGCCAGGCGATTGAAAGCTTTAACGCATCCTTTGAAGAAACGCTTCGACTGCGTCGTCAGGTGCGGCGGTCGCTGCAAAAAGTGACTGCAGTCGACAACATTAAGTTTGATGGACTCTCGCGCGTCTCTCACGTGACTGATGCGACGGACTGGCGTGTCGAGTATCCGTTCGTGGTGTTAACGCCGGATAGTGAGGCAGAGATTCCCGCATTGGTTCGTGGCTGCATTGCCTGTGGTCTGACCATTATTCCGCGTGGCGGTGGCACGGGATACACCGGTGGTGCGGTGCCACTCACGCCGCGATCAGCAGTCATCAACACCGAGAAGTTCGATACGCTTGGCCCGGTGGAGCGCTTTGTGCTGCCAGGGCTGTCAGAACCAGTCGCCACAATTTTCAGTGGCGCAGGGGTGGTGACCCGTCGTGTCTCGGATGCTGCGGATGCGGCTGGTCTGGTATTCGCAGTGGATCCGACGTCTGCAGATGCCTCGTGCATCGGCGGCAATATCGCCATGAATGCGGGCGGCAAGAAGGCGGTCCTCTGGGGCACGGCGGTCGACAACCTAGCCTGGTGGCGGATGGTCGATCCGCAGGGTAACTGGCTCGAAGTGACCCGCATCGGTCATAACATGAGCAAGATTCATGACGCGCCGATGGTGGAGTTCCAGTTGAACTGGTACGCCCCCGAGCAGTTTGTCGCAGGCGATGGCGTTGCTGGCTCGATGAAGGGCGCACCGATTCGTTCAGAGACGATTGCGCTGGAAGGCTGGCGTTTTCGCAGACTGGGGCTCGGTAAAGATGTGACCGATAAGGTCTTGGGTGGGCTACCCGGTATTCAGAAGGAAGGCTGTGACGGGCTGATCACGAGTGCGCGCTGGGTGTTGCATCGGATGCCCAGCCACATTCGGACGGTCTGTTTAGAGTTTTTTGGCAATGCCCAAGAGGCGGTGCCGTCGATCGTCGAGATCAAAAATTATCTGGACCAGAAGCCGGGTGGCGCGCTACTCGCAGGACTTGAGCACCTGGATGAGCGCTATCTGCGCGCGGTGGGCTACGGCACAAAGAGTAAGCGCGGCTCCCTGCCCAAGATGGTACTGATTGGCGACATTGTGGGGGATGACCAAGATGCCGTCGCCAAAGCGGCCTCAGAGGTGATTCGACTCGCCAATGGGCATGCCGGTGAAGGTTTCGTCGCGATATCGCCTGAGGCACGCAAGGCCTTTTGGTCTGAGCGAGGACGTACGGCAGCGATCGCACGCCATACCAACGCTTTCAAGATCAATGAAGACGTCGTGATCCCGCTGCCGCGTATGGGTGAGTACACCAACGCGATTGAGCAAATCAACATTGAGCTGTCGATCAGCAACAAGCTCAAAGCCATTGCGGCATTCCGCGAACTGCTGACGGGTCCCTGGCCCGCCACGCAGCTCCACCAGCGAGACGCAGGCGATCAGACTGTTGAAGAAGATTTCGAGCGTCGCAACCAGCTCGCCTTAGCCTTACTCGATCGCATTGAGCAGCGCTGGTCCTATCTCTTGAGCCATCTGTATCAGCCAGTGTGTGAGCTCACCAAGGGGCTGTCGGAGCACGGCATTGACCTGAGTCAGCCGGTGCTCGCTGCTCGACTAGCCGCCGCGAACGAAACGCTTCAATTAGTGAGCCTAGTGCAGGAGCATCAGATTCGCGTCTCTTGGAAGCGCGAGCTTCGCGAGCCACTGCGCGGAATCTACAGCGGAGTGGGCTTTGCCCCCATCATGGAGCGGCTAGAGGCCACGCATCAGACCGTATTGCGCTCTCGCGTTTTCGTGGCCCTGCATATGCACGCTGGCGACGGCAATGTGCACACCAATATTCCAGTGAACTCTGACGATTACGACATGCTGCAAGAGGCGCATCATGCGGTCGCTCGGATTATGGACATCGCCAAGTCTCTCGACGGTGTGATCTCAGGGGAGCACGGTATTGGCATCACCAAGATGGCCTTCCTTTCTGAAGCGGAGCTTGATGCATTTGCTGCTTACAAACAGAAAGTAGACCCAGAGCAGCGGTTTAATGCCGGCAAGCTGCTGCGTGGGGGAAATCTCGATAACGCCTATACGCCCTCGTTCGGTCTGATGGGGGCCGAGAGCCTGATCATGCAGCAATCGGATATTGGGTCGATTGCAGACTCTTTTGCGAACTGTCTGCGCTGCGGCAAGTGCAAACCGGTCTGCGCAACCCATGTCCCACGAGCAAATCTGCTCTACTCACCGCGCAATAAGATTCTGGCGACCTCGCTGCTGATCGAGGCGTTTCTCTACGAGGAACAGACCCGTCGTGGCGTGTCGATTAAGCACTGGGATGAATTTGGGGATGTCGCGGATCACTGCACGGTCTGCCACAAGTGCCTGACGCCGTGCCCGGTGAATATTGACTTCGGTGACGTCTCGATGAACATGCGCAATCTGCTGCGCAAGATGGGCAAGAAGAAGTTCAATCCCGGCGCGTCCGCCTCCATGCTCTTTCTGAATGCTACCAATCCGCAAACGATTCAGCTTGCTCGGAAGGTGATGATCGACTGGGGTTACAAGGCGCAGCGACTGGCGAACGAACTCTTTAAGAAGCTGGCTCGCGCTCAGACGGCGAAGCCCCCGGCAACGCTGGGGCGCGCACCGCTTCGTGAGCAGGTCATCCACTTCGTCAACAAGAAGATGCCGGGCAATCTCCCTAAAAAGACGGCCCGAGCACTCTTGGATATCGAAGACGCTAACTACGTGCCCGTCATTCGCGATCCTAAGCGCACGACCAGTGAGACCGAGGCAGTCTTTTACTTTCCGGGCTGCGGTTCGGAACGACTCTTCTCGCAGGTGGGTCTGGCAACACAGGCGATGCTCTGGCACGTCGGTGTGCAGACGGTTCTGCCGCCCGGCTATCTCTGCTGTGGATACCCGCAGCGCGGCAGTGGACAGTTTGATAAGGCCGAGAAGATCATTACCGATAACCGGGTGCTCTTTCACCGTGTTGCGAACACGCTGAACTATCTCGATATCAAGACGGTCGTGGTCTCCTGCGGAACCTGCTATGACCAGCTTGCCGGTTATGAATTCGAGAAGATCTTCCCGGGCTGTCGGATCATCGACATCCATGAATACCTGATGGAAAAGGGTGTGCGACTCGAGTCGGTCACCGGGGTACGTTACATGTATCACGACCCGTGTCACAGTCCGATGAAGCAGCACCAGCCGTTAAAGGTGGTCAATGCGCTAATGAACAGTGAGCAAAATGGCACGATTACCAAGAACGATCGCTGCTGTGGTGAATCAGGAACACTTGCTGTGACACGTCCTGATATCTCCACGCAGGTCCGATTCCGCAAAGAAGAAGAGATGCGTAAAGGCTCAGACAAGATTCGTCAGGAAGCCGGGGATGACACCCAGGTCAAGATCCTGACGGCCTGCCCCTCATGTCTGCAGGGACTGGCGCGGTATTCAGACGATGTCTCTGTGGACGCGGACTACATCGTGGTGGAGCTCGCCAAGCATGTGCTCGGTAATGAATGGCTAACTCAGTATGTCGAGTCGGCCAATCGCGGGGGAATCGAGCGGGTTCTGGTGTAACCGGCGGCAGCTGCCGCGCTTATGTGGGCCGCAGCTGTGTACGTTTCGCGGGGAAGACGATTGAAAACCGGCTTCCTTTGCCAACTTCGCTATCGATGACGAGCTGTGCCTGGTGACGCGTGGCCACATGCTTGACAATGGCTAGACCAAGCCCTGTGCCTCCGGTCTCTCGGGAGCGGCTACGGTCGACTCGATAGAACCGCTCCGTCAGTCTTGGTAGGTGCTGTGCCGCGATTCCTGGGCCCGTATCCTGCACCGTAAAGACCCCCTGCCCGCGCCGGTCGATCACCCAGTCCAACGTAATCGTGCCTTGCTCTGGCGTGTATCGCACTGCGTTACTGACGAGGTTTGAAAATGCGCTGACGAGCTCGTCTTCTGCGCCCAAAAGACCCGCATCGGCGATGCTCGACACCATAATCTGATGCTGACCGCGACTGATGCTCATGGCATCGGCTACCAGTCGATCGATAATCGGTCGCATGACAATCGGCTCTTCTTGGCTCGTGCTCGCGGTCGACTCAAGCTTCGACAGAACCAGCAAATCGTCCACGATGTTCTGCATGCGATGGGCCTGGCCTTGCATGAGCCCCAGGTAGTGCTGACGCTGTTCATCGGTCAACGGGAGCTCTCGAATTGTCTCTAAAAATCCATTGAGCACTGTCAGGGGTGTCTTCAGTTCGTGCGAGACATTGGCAACAAAGTCTCTGCGCGTGGTTTCGAGCCGGTCTAACTGGGTGATGTCTCGCGTCATCAGTAGGCGCTGACGGGTGCCATAGGGAATGAGCTGGACTTGCAGTACCCGGTCAGAGTCGCGTACGCCGCGCAGGATGATGGATTTTTCCCAGGTCATGCCATTGATATAGGCCACGAAATCGGGGTGACGAACGATATTAATGAGGTTTCTGCCTGCATCTTTGACGCTGCTAATTCCCAGCTGGTCTTCGGCCTGCTCATTGGCATAGATCACGTGATTTTCTTCATCGAGCGTGACCACTCCATCGGGCATGGCCTCGGTCGCGTTACGAAAATCTTTGAGCGCTTCGGCCAGCTGCTGGCGCTGCTGTTCTCCTGCGCGGGCAACGCGATAGACCTTTGAGAACAGCAGATCCCACATGCCAGAGCCGTGAGGGACCTTCTCCAGCCGAAAGTCTTCCATCCACTGCATCATGCGCTGCAGATAGAACAGGTGGTAGATCAGCCAGCCGCCCAGGATCAGTACGGCCACGGTCCAGCCGGCGCTTGCGCCTCCGATAGCCGAAAATAGAAATGAGACCGCAGCGATGCCTAGGAGCATCAGAAGGGTGCGAAGCCAGAATCCGATCATGGCCGAATTATCGCTTCTCGCAGGGGGCGATGGCAGGGGGCTAGACCAGGGGTTGTGAGAAGGGGTCAGCGAGGCGCTGTTGCGCTGAGCCGATAGCCTGCGCCGCGGACGGTCTCAATTAGGACGTCGTGGCCACTCGGCTCAAGGCCTTTGCGCAGCCGTCGAATATGGACGTCGACAGTTCGCTCTTCCACAAAGACATGATCGCCCCAGACCTGATCGAGCAGTTGCGATCGGCTATGGACCCGCTCCGCATGGGTCATAAAAAAGTGAAGCAGACGAAATTCCGTAGGACCAAGTTCTAAGAGCTGGTCATGCCCCCATAACCGGTGGGTGACGGGGTCTAACTTCAGTCCGCGGATCTCAATGGTTTCACTCGTGAGCTGTGGGGCACGCCGGCGAAGCACGGCCTTGATCCGTGCCATCAGCTCTTTGGGAGAAAACGGCTTGGTGATGTAGTCGTCTGCGCCGCCCTCAAGCCCTTCCACCTTATCGGCCTCATCGGTGCGCGCGGTGAGCATGATGATCGGGATGTCCTTGGTCCGATCATCAGCACGAAGTTTTTTGGCCAGTCGTACACCGGACATTCCCGGAAGCATCCAGTCCAACAGGATCAGATCGGGCAGCTGAGACTGGATAATCGCTTGTGCGGATTCCGCATCCGGTGCGATCAGCACCTGGTGCCCTGAAAAACCTAGATTGACCGAGAGCAGCTCCGCAATCGCTGGCTCGTCTTCAATAACAAGAATGGTGCTCTGCATTTTCCAAAGGCCTATGGCCTGTAATGTCTGCCATGCTAACGAAAATAGACAGGCTAGACTTGGACTGTAGAACTGCAATATGACAATCAGGTGACATCAACCATGACCCGACAGACTGCCAACGCCGCCCCTCCGACCGAGTTGACCGTTCATCAGACCTCTCGTTTGTTGGAAATTGGCTACGAGGACGGCACGGTGTACCGGCTTCCGTTTGAGCTGCTTCGGGTCTATTCGCCATCCGCCGAGGTGCAGGGCCACGGGCCTGGGCAGGAGGTGCTGCAGGTGGGCAAGCGCGATGTGCTGATCCAGGCGCTAGAGCCTGTTGGCCACTATGCCGTCAAGCCGACCTTTAGCGACGGCCATGACTCGGGGCTATTCACTTGGGAATACCTGACTTGGCTCGGGGCCAATCAAGAAACACTCTGGCAGAACTACCTGGATCGGCTGGCCGCCGCAGGCGCGTCCAGGGATCCCGCGTAGAGGGTCCCGCGGGTACCGACGATTAGAATGCGGCTATGACTGATCACACTCCAGACACCACCCATTTTGGCTTTGAAGAAGTCCCGACCGGCGAGAAGGCCAAGCGGGTTGCCCGGGTCTTTGACTCGGTAGCGGCGCGCTATGACCTCATGAACGATGTGATGTCGGCCGGCATGCATCGGCTCTGGAAGGCGACGACGATTGCCCACGCCAACGTCCGACCCGGGCAGCGCGTGTTAGACGTGGCCAGTGGCACGGGAGACCTTGCCTTGGCGTTTGCCCGTAAGGTCGGCCCCCAAGGCCAGGTCATCATGTCGGACATCAATGGACAGATGCTCCTGCGGGGCCGAAACCGACTGATTGACGAAGGGTACCCAACCCCCGCGGTCGTGGCAGATGCCGAGCACCTCCCCTTCCCGGACCAGTACTTTGACCTGGTCACGGTGGCTTTCGGTCTTCGAAATATGACGAATAAGCCCGCAGCGCTGAAAGAAATGCATCGGGTTTTGAAACCTGGTGGCAAATGTATGGTCTTAGAGTTCTCCAAGGTGGCTGCACCCCTCGAGAAAATCTATGATGTCTATTCTTTCAAGGTGCTGCCCTGGCTTGGGGCGCGGATTGCCGACGACGAGGCGAGCTATCGCTACCTGGCGGAGTCGATTCGCATGCATCCGGGTCCAGAAGAACTCGCACAAATAATGCGTGAATCTGGATTTGATGTGGTTCGGTTTAGTACGATGACGGCTGGTGTGGTGGCCTTGCATCAGGCCGTTAAGCTATAACTTAGGAGACAGACAGTGAAGCATTCAAAGTGGCTTGCAGTACTCGTTAGCGGTTTCGTTTTTGCCGCCCCAATTTTTGAGGCGGAGGCAAAGCGCCTTGGGGGTGGATCGAATATTGGTCGTACCGCCCCGAGCCGTGCCACGCCTCAGACCGTTCCCGCAAAACCTGCCCAGCCGCAGACGGCCCCTCAGGGTCAGACAGCGACGCAGCCCGGCGCGGCACAGCCTGCAGCAGCTGCAGCTCAACCCGCACGCAAGAGCTGGATGGGGCCCTTGGCGGGCATTGCTGCGGGACTTGGCCTTGCGGCCCTGGCCTCGTACCTGGGCCTTGGTGAAGAACTCATGAGCTTGCTGCTCATCGCGTTGGCTGTGATGGCCGTGTTTGTCGTCTTTCGTATGCTGTCGGCCCGTCGTCAGGCCGCTGCCGGCGGTTATGGTCAGCCCGCAATGGCCAAGAGTGGTTATGGCAATACGGATCTGGGCGGCGAAGCACGTCCGGGGAACGTGGCCTGGCCTGAGCAATCGGCATCGTCTACCGCTGCCCCCGTTGCTGCAGCGCCTGTATCGAACGTGACACAGGCCGAGATCGATGACTTTATGAAGATCGCCCGCGAGCAGTTCACACGGCTTCAGGCGATCTGGGACAAGGGCGATATCCATGCGCTCGCTGATTTCTGTACGCCGGAAATGACCCGCGAACTCTCGCATCAGATTGCTGGACGTCGTGGTGCTGACAATCAGACCCAGGTTGTAAATCTTGATGCTGAGTGGCTGGGCATGACGGATGCAACCGACGAATTCGGCAAACCCGTTGATGAAGTTCAGGTTCGCTTCTCGGGGCTTATCCGCGAGGCGGCCGATGCGCCTGCGGTCGACTTTGATGAGATCTGGACATTGCATCGCGTGAAGTCTGGCGATACCGGTTGGCAGCTTGCAGGCATTACGCAGGTGAATGGCTAAGCCGACCAGATGGTCAACAACCTGATCGCGGTGATCAACTGGGCCATCGAAAAAGATGAGCCCTTTCACCGCGCCCTGAAAGGGTTGTCGGGGAAGCGTCTTCGAATTGTTTTCCCCGTAGGCGGTAGCGTGGACTGGTCGGTCGAGCGAGATGGTCTACTGAAGGAAGTAGGCTTGCGGTCGTCTCGGCAGACCAGTGCGTCGCCAGAACCCGCACCCGTTACTGCGGACGATCCAGACGTGACCATCGTGGTCAGTACCGATCTTCAAAAGCCTGTCAGGATCGAGGGGGACGCGATGGTCGCTGAGCGACTTGGCCCCCTGATCAGTCTGATTAAAGAGCGCGTCTCTCCATGGGATCGTTTTTGGAAGAACTCACCGGCTGGACTTCTTGCGAAGCAGGTCGCCGACTACGCCATTCACGAGTCTGATCTTGTGGTCACACGGGCACAGGCGGACGCCCATCACCAGGCGATTCGTGGCTTCCGGGATGCGATTGACCGGCTTGAAAAGCGGGTGGATCAGTTAGCGCGGCGCTAGCCGTTTATAGGCATGCCAGGTGGCATGTCCGATCAGCGGCGCGGTAATCGCGACCAGCGGAAGAAAAAATATCAGCCCGACGCCGATGATCACGGCGATCGATAGCGCCCAGATCAGCATTGCGGCTGGGTTATTCCACAGCGCTTTTGCGCTGGCGAAGATGGACTCCATTGTGTCAGTGCCACGATCGAGAAGCATCGGCACTGAGATGACTGAGATTGCAAACACTAGGCTAGCAAAGACAAAGCCGACACCCGACCAGACAATAAGAAACTCAAGATTGTCGAGCGATACAACCTTCGCGATCATCTGCTTTAAGTCAGGATAGTTATGGGCGCCAAACAGCGCAAACAGCACCACGGATACGCGCGCCCAGACGATCATAAAAAAGGTCAGGATTGCAGCGAAGAATGCAATCGACTTCCAGTTGCGTGACCAGCTCAGGGTGCTTGCTGAGACATTAGGCTTGTATCCCCGATCATGCTGTCGAGACAGGTCGTAGATTCCGCAGCATAAAAAAGGTCCGAGAAGAAAAAATCCTGCGGTCATTCCCATCGTCATCTGCCATAGGTTTTCGTAAACGAGTTGAATGGCGTATCCCATGACGACGAAGATCACGCCGTAGACTACCCCACGGTAGCCCGTTGCCCGCATGTCTTTCCAGCCGGCAGCAAGAAACTCAAATGCGGCTGTCGTGGGAATTGGCTGCACCATCTGACTGGTAGACGACATAAGACCCCCTCCTTTTTGGCGATTGTCTCTGTTTGAAAGCAGCAAGCGTGCTCTTGTTTTGATGTTTTATTGAGATTTTACGACCCTTCATCAAAAAAAATCATCTATCTTTGAGACCTGTGCCCTGTCTACACATCTCATGACCAAACATCAGAAGCCTAATCCAGACTATCGGCTGTCGAGCCCATCCTCTGCGATGCCCGTACCGGAATATCTACGAGCACATTACTGGTGGGCCTATATCCATCCCAGGGCGGTTCGGTTTTTCGAGCGCCAGTGGATGGTGAACCTGATTCTCTGGGGTAACTACAACCGATTGAGATCATCAGTACTTGAGCAATTCAGTCAGCCTCTAACGGGGAGCACGCTTCAAGTGGCCTGTGCCTATGGCGACATCACCCCTCGGATAGTGGATCGTATGGAAGGCGCAGCACGCTTGGATGTCGTGGATATTCTGCCCGTGCAGCTTGGCAACCTGGCCGCAAAAATTGGACCTCATCCACAATTAGGGCTGCACTGTATGAATGCTGCAGCGCTGACCTTCGCAGACGAAAGCTTTGATCAAGTACTGTTATTTTTTCTTTTGCATGAGCAGCCGGCCGATGTGCGGCGCAAAACACTGTCCGAGGCGCTGCGGGTGCTTAAACCCGGGGGCCGACTGATTGTGCTCGACTACTCCAAGCCGCATTGGTTTAATCCGCTTCGATATTTCTGGAAACCGATCTTAAAAAAGCTCGAACCGTTTGCCGGGGACCTTTTTGACCAGGGGCTGATGGCATGGCTACCCCAAAAGGTCGGTCTGACAACAGAAGTTAGTCAGTCGACCTTCGGCGGATTATTTCAGCTGGTTGTATTGCGTCGATCGCTTGACTAGGCCTTCATGGCCGTGACGTCGATCTCGATCTTCATTTCCGGCTTCATTAGTTGAACAACTAAAAGCGTTGCTGCCGGCCGAACTTCTGAGAACCAGCGACCTAACACCGGAATGATGGCATCACTAAATGCTGGATCAGAGATGTAATAGTTCACACGGACCACATCTTTCATCTCAAATCCAGCCTGCGACAGCGCCCCTTGGATAGTCTTTAGCGCATTCTCTGCCTGCTCCGCAACTGCATCAGGCATGACCATTTTGCTGTAGTCATAGCCTGTCGTGCCAGAAACAAAACAGAAGTTGCCTTGTACGACGGCACGGGAATAACCCATGGTCTTTTCAAAGGGAGAGCCACTCGAAATCAGTTGTCGCATAAAAGACCTTTCTTTGGTGAATGTCGCGATGAGTAAATTGTGTTGCTAGTTAATCTCGTGCGTCATCAAACGAACACTCTGGGGGAATCCCCATTCCTTTTGAACGCACAGCCCCTTCTTGGGTAAATTCAATCTCAAACCATTCGCAGAACACAGATTCAAAGCGGTATGACCAGACTTCGCCTCGATGTCTCGCTAAGGATCGAACTTCAAAAGATCGACCAATCAGCCGGCGCACTTCATCTGCTGACATTCCTGGAATAACCTTTTCAAATTGTGCCAAGGTCAGCACCTGAGACCACTGTTGCACCTGCTGCTCGCGATTCAGCGTAATGAAGTAGGTGTTCTTGCCATAGGGTCCTCTCGCGTACTCAAGTACCCTTCCTTGGGGCGTTTCCCATTCGCCAGTCGGCTTCCCCATGCGTTCTTCAAGCTGCTGACGAGAGACTCCTAGTTCTCTTTCGGATGGGGCGTACTGTCCGATCGCACATCCCGCGAGGGGTAGCAGCACCAGAAAACTGGCCAGACGAAAAATTCCTTTTAGTCGCGTTAATCGCATCGTCAACCTCTTTGATCCGAAATAGTTGAGAGCGCAATGATCCGTATTAGTTCAGCGGAAGCGAGACCTGGAACATGATGCCAGCGGTTCCTAGCAGATTAAGTTTGGCCTGAATTCGATTATCAAACTGATAGCCAAACGAGACAATGTAACCTGGCGAGTAGCCGTTCTGATTAAAGGGCACCTTGTCTTCATAGGGATCGCGATAGCCATACAGTAGCCCTGCCCCCCACTGAGCGAACACTTTGGGTTGCCCTAAAAAATTTCGATAGATCTTCCCCCAGGGATAGATAAAGACACTGGGCTGCTGAAATGAATTTGAAAAATAAGCGATTCCGGCAATGTCGCGCGATTTTCGGATCCGCTGCACGCCAACAAGCCAGACAGGCGAATGTTCATTACTGGGGTTGTAGTGGTGGGTAATGGGAGACAGTCCCAGATACCACTCATCAGATTCATGCGCAGAGAAGTATCTTGCCAGCGCTGAGGCTGGGCTTGTCTGCCCTGCCGGGTCTGCTTTGAGCTCTGCCGCATTGGCAGTGAGCGATAGCAGTATGAGGGGGACGGCCAAGAGCAGCGCAAGGGGTTTCACAGGAACCTTTCAAAAAATTTCCCGAGAGTGTACTACCCGTTCCACACCCGTTGTTTAGGGGTCTCGCCGTTCAATCCTTGTCGATCCAGACGCCACTTGAAAGGACGCTAACACGAAGCGATCGCTATTGCGCTGACTGGGGTCACGAACTGCCTGTAGCCGAACGGTCATCCGTTCTGGAGTAAATTCGGCTAAACCGTAGCCGCGATAGCTGGCGTCAGCGAAGGAAAAATGCGGATTTGCCGCTAGCCTGGCCGGGAGTGATGCCTCCCCATTCGTTCGGCTTGCAATCGAGGTCCCGCAGAACTCCACCCCTAACGTCTCGCTCGTGGGGTGATTGAAGTCTGCCTTGATCTGGCCGATCCAGTGCTCATGGATGTCTCCGCCGAGCATGACCAGATTTGGGACTGCCCTTTTTTGGAGCGTTGACAGAATTCGTTGACGGTCGATGGGATAGCCGTCCCATCCATCGTTGCGCTTGAGCAGACGACCTTTTTGCGGCGACACCCAAGGGCTAAAGACGGTCTGCTGGCCAATAATGTTCCAGCGAAATCCGTGGCTTGCCGCAAGCTGGTCCGCTAACCAGTCGTGCTGGGCCTTCCCGAGCAAGGTCCGTTCTGGCGCCGACAGGGCATCACAGCTGGTCTCGTCAATCCACGCCCCCCCTGGCCTTGCCTTGGGGTTGCAGGCTTGGGGTGACCGATACTGGCGAGAATCCAGAATCGTGAGCGATGCGAGACGCCCGAATGGTAGTCGTTGATAAAGCCGAAGCTCTGCCCCCTGCAAAAGCCCGTCAACGCCACGCGTTAGCGTGGACTGACGGATTGGCATGTGTTCGTAGTACGCCTGATAGGCTGCGGCGCGGCGGGCGACAAAGTCCGGGACATCTGGGCCTTGACTACCCGGACGCGTGCCCGCGTAGTCATTTTGTACTTCATGGTCATCCCAGGTCACGATCCAGGGGCAGGCGGCATGCATCGCCTGCAGATCAGGATCTTGTCGATAGATGGCGTAGCGTTGGCGATAGTCGTCAAGGGATGTGACCCATCCCTGTGAGATCTGCCGAACGGGATGCTTCGTTCGGCCTCCCGCGTATTCATAGATATAGTCACCGAGAAAGAGCACCAGATCGGGCTTATCCTTCAGCATCTGCTGATAGGCACTGAAGTAGCCATGCTCATAGTTCTGACAAGAGCAGTAAGCGACTCGCAGCAGATCGGGTGTCGACTGCGCTGCTGGCAGTGTTCTCGTTCGGCCGGCTCGACTGAGGTGTTCGTTCAGTCGAAAGCGGTAATAGAACCACTGTCCCGCAGGGAGTCCTGCAGGCTCTACATGAACTGAATGTCCAAGGGCGGACGATGCGACTGCAACGCCCCGCTGCACAACATCAGAGAACGCAGGGTCGCGCGCAATCTCCCATTGAACGGGGAAGTCGATCGTTGCAAAGGAGGGATCTGCCTGAAACTCAGCCGAGAATAGGCGCGTCCACAGGACAACTGAATCGGATTCGGGTGATCCACTTGCCACCCCGAGTTGAAACGGATTTTGTTGCAGAGTGGGCCGAGTCTGACCCACTGCTGGCAGCCCCAAGGAGGAGGCTGCCAGCGCTTTGAGAAGCGCACGCCGCGTGATCGCAGCAGTCATCTACTGGATCTCAAGGCCTTTTTCTTTGATGAGCTTGGCCCACTTCGCCATATCAGCACGCATATACTTTGCGAAGTCATCGGCCGACCCGACTGGTCCGGGATCGCTTCCGCGGGCAAGCATGTCTTTACGGATCTTGTCTAACGCAAGGGTCTTGTTGATATCCGCATTAATTCTGTTGACGAGTGCGGCAGGGGTCTTTGCAGGAGCAAAGACACCGAACCAACCAACAGACTCATATCCTGGAAGTCCATTTTCCGAGATGGTGGGATATTCGGGCAGCGATGCGGAGCGTCGTGCACTGGTGACGGCAACCCCTTTGAGCCGGTTAGACTGGATCTGAGGAACAACTGTTTGTGCAGGGGCAAACATCACATTGATGGTGCCTGCGATCAGATCCGTTAATGCCTGGCCGGTCCCTTTATACGGAACATGCAGCATGTCGACGCCGGACATCGCCTTAAACAGTTCCCCCGACAGATGGGATGCAGAACCCGGGCCAGAGGAGCCGAATTTGAGGGCTCCTGGGTTGGCCTTCCCGTAGCTAATCAGCTCGGCAACTGATTTGGCAGGAATACTGGGATGGATCGTTAAAAGATAGGGTGATGCAGAGACGAGCGCTACCGGTGTCAGTGTATCGACGTTCTTGGCGCTGATCGATGCGGTTGTGCCCATCATCAGCGTATAGCCATCAGGCGCGGATTTCGCAACGTCGGCCGCACCGATATGGCCACTTGCACCAGGCTTATTCTCAATCACTACCGACTGCTTCCAGAGGTCTGTTAATGCGGGCGACATCAGTCGGATAAGGGTATCGGCACCACCCCCGGTCGGGAACGGGACGACAACACGAATGGGTTTTGAAGGGAAGGCATCCTGTGCCATCGCTGGCGTTGCAGCGATCGTGAGTGCAGCAGCAGCTGCTGCAAAGAACCTGTACTTCATCTATTTAGTCTCCTCGATAATAGTTGTACTGAGTGTTGCAATTCCTTCGATTTCACATTCAACAACATCGCCATGGCGCAGGAAATAATCTTCTGCATTTGGTTTACCCACCGCCACCCCACCAGGGGCGCCGGTAGAAAACATATCGCCGGGCTCAATCGGAATGAAGCGTGAGAAGTGCTGAAGAATGTCCGGGAACTTCCAGATCTGCTCCTCGGTATTGACGCGCATCCGTTCTTCTCCGTTGACGCGACAGATCATCCATAGGTCATAAGGGTTGGCGATTTCATCGATGGTGATGATCTCAGGACCCAGAGGACCAAACCCAGGAATATTTTTGGCGGTCCAGAATCGTGAGCCTGACTTTACTTCTCGTTGCTGCAGATCACGATCGGTCAGGTCATTCAGAATGGTGACGCCTGCGACATAGGAAAATGCATCATCTTTTGAGGCGCCAAGCGCGCGCTTTCCCATGACAAAGACAAGCTCCGGCTCATAGTCGAGTCGGTCAATGCCCTTGGGTTTCACGACGGTCTGTTGGTGCCCTGCAAGACAGGAATTCAGCTTGATAAAGCCTGTCGGCTCTTCGGGAATTTCTTTAATGAGGTTATTGCGCTCAAGCTCAGCAAGATGCTTACGATAATTTTTCCCGACGCAGAGAAATTTCTCTGCGTCCCCGATGGGCGGTAAAAAGGTAATGGTCTTTGTCGGGATTAACGCGTCTGCATCCGCCTTTGTTGCCCAGGCTTTCGCAGTGGCCATGACCTGGTCACCCCGATGTAGGAATGTGCGCATGGTGGTTGGAAAGTCTTTAATCTGATGACGTGCTGCCATATCGGCAAAAGGAAGCACCTGGTCATCCTGTGCTGTTTTGATGCGCGCACCAATTTCGGGGGCTGAATGCGGGTGTCGTTTAAAGGTAATCAGTCTCATGGGTCAGTCTTGGTCAAATAAGAACTAAGACTCTACCGGGTGAGCGGTCGACTCACAATCAGTGCAAGTACCGGCTTTATGTTGTATGGGAGCAGTTTGCGAGATGACCCAAGTTGTATTGGGTCATGACAGGTGGTCGCAGGAATTACTTGATGGTGTAAGAGAAGCTTGGTCGCCCAAAGCCCGGCGACGCACAGCGCCAGCGTACTTCTTTGGTCACGATGGATTCAACAAGCGATGACTCTAGAGAGATCTTGCGGACCACAACCGTCATTTTGTTGCGCTGAAGGTTGTAGGTGCCGATGATGGCTGACTGCGCAGGAATATTCTTTTCTTTGATCTGATTCAGATCGCGTGATAGGGCGACGAGCCCATCCGGGTCTAGCTTGAAGCTACGTGCCAGTTCAACCTGGCGAACGGGAACCTTACAAATATTGAAAACATTGGCGCGGAGCACCTCGCCAAGACCAATGCCCAAGGACTCAGGGCGGAAGGTCTGCAGGTTCACGAGATCTGGAATGACGAGTGCCGGACTATTGGCGCCGCCCAGACCTGCCTCGCTTCCCGGGGCAAGGCACAGCTCTCGCGCAATCTCTGCGGTGAGCTTTCGGCTGTCGACGGCGTTGAATGCGTCGTCCTGCGTCATGCCGCATTGCTCAATACCGACTTCTTTCATCACGGCGGAGTCAACCTTCTCTACCGCGGTGTCGAGCCCGCGGCTGACACTGGCACACCCCGTAACAAACAAAAGCCCAGCAACTGCCACCATTCGGGCAGTTATCTGGGCAATGCTTACGTCACGAGTGGAAGCAGGCAATCGATTAACGCGTCAAAGAGATCACGGGCACTGCCTTGGGTTTTTCAACAAGCGAGGCAATGAACTTGTCGCGCAGGAATCGCGTTTGGGCGGTTGAGACAACCTGACCTGTGGCGATGTCCAGCACACGGACGCTTAACAATACACCATCTACAGTGGCTGTGTAGGTACCGGTGACGATATTGCCGGCCGCCAGAGATCCCCGTAGCCGCTTGAGCTCGCGGCTCAGGGAAAACTCGCCCTCTTCATTGATGACCAGATCACGGGTCATGCGAACGTCGGTCACATTCCAGCCTCGAATCTGGAGCTGGTGCATGAAGTGCTCGCCAATGAGTCGCCCCAGCTGGGACGTTTCATTCAGGTTGTTTAAGTCCACGAAGCTTGTGATGACGGTCGCGCGTGAGCGGGCATCGGCGAGGGCATTACGCTCGAGCTGCTCTGTCAAGAACATCATGCCGGCATTGAACTGGCCGGAGGGCGACAGACTATGCTGAATCACCACCGGCTCATAGACCGTTGTCTGCCGGGTAATGCTGCCCTGCCGGTTGTTCATGATGGTGGCATCGTTCTGAATGACGGGTGCCGCGAATGCTGACATTGTCGTCAGCCCAAGCGCAATCGCTGCGGAAACGGTGAGGCGTGAATGAGACATGACGAACTCCTTATTTTCCGCAGCTGCGGGTTGAAGTGGTGCTCTTGCCCGCGTTCAAGAAGACGCGATCAACCGGACGCACGCGTGCATCGGTTTCGGGGATTTGAACCCGATACTCAACGGGGTAGTCGTTACATAGGCCGGGGCGTGTCACCGCCGTGGCGTAGTAGGCCTGCTTACCGGTATTGCACTCAGGGCAAGGGGTGGACTCAGCGTCCGAATTTAGTTGGAGCTTCTGCAGCTGGGCGCATCCGGTCAGGACGGACACAAGGCCAAGTACTGCAAGTGTTTTGATCTTCATTGGAACCCTTTCATCAATTTGGTCGACCCCAGAGACCGTCCCACTCGCGTCGCTTGCGGGCACAGGCCGTCCGGAACACCGGCACGATTTATACGGATCAATGAAAGGGAACGTTTAACCAGGCCCTGGTTCGGGCTGGTCTAACAGTGCTTGCGCCCAGAGTCTGTGCCGTGTTATTGATATGTCCCTATTATTCATAATCGGCCAGGAGCCGAGAGACCTCGCTGATCGGGGTCTTGGTGTAGTTCTTGGGAACCTCGATGAACGAGAAGGGGCTTGGGTGATGCGAGAACCGGTTTCTAAGGATACCTAGCGCCTTAGGGGCTGCCGCGAGCACGACCCTGGAGTACCCCCCGGCTCGCCGGTGGGATTCGATTGTACTGATGGATTCTTCAATGAACTGGATCTCGTGCGTCTCATGCAGGTCGGGTTGGGCATATCCGGTCCGTCGATCCCCCGCACCGTCAAGCGTGCGCCCTGGGCGGTCCCGACCGAGTGCGCGAGTTGGCTTGCCATCGCTGGACACCGATTCCACGATGGCTAGGTTGATGTCTCCATTACCCGTCGTGTTTCGGGCGAGCACGAGTCGTTGTCCGTCGAGTAAGGCAACAAGGTCAGTCGAGAGCACCCGCATGACTTACGGCCGTCCCTTCCCTTGACCCGGGGGTGGGCTAGGAGGCGACCCTGACGGCTTAGGTCCCGGTCCAACGCCGCTGCTGCTTGGTGGTGGCCCGACGCGACGTGCAACTGGGGGGTCATCGGGAAGCGTAATGCCCTTCGCCTGAGCACGTGCCTTCATTAGATCGTGATGGGTCTTACGAATTTGATCTCGCTCAGCATCCGTCTTCGCGGCTCGAATCTTGTCACGATGTTCCTGACGCTCGCGATCGGTCATCAGCTGACTGCCGTAGATGGGCTGCTCGCTAGATTTCGTGATCGGCGCTACGGGTGGCGGAGAAGCGTTGGATTGTGCCTTTGCCGAATAACTCACGACCGCAGCGACAACGACTGCCGTCGACATCAGAATAGTCCTCACAACACTTCCTTTTTAGAATTGATCGGAAGTGCATTCTTGATGAAACGGGGTTCTTGCAAGCCACAAAGCGCGTTGAATTGCGACGCCTATCCGAACGGAAACCGTTATGAACGCCTAACCTTTAGTAAGAGATGGTTCAGGCGCAGGCCAGTGGAAAGCCCGGTGCCAAGCAAGATCACGCTCATGCCCAGTATGGTCTGAGTGCTGATCGTTTCTCCCAGAAACAAAGCGCCCCATAGCGTTCCAAACAGGGGAATCAAGAAAGTAACGGTTAGCGTAGAGGGCGCGCCGATATCTCTTAGAAGCCGGAAATACAGGAGATAGGCGACGCCGCTGCAGACGATTCCCAGAAGAAGCACGGCCGTCACCGCTTCAATCGATGCCGGCGCCTTGGCGGGAATAAAAAACAGCGATGGAATCACCAACAGAGACGCGGCCCACATGCTGCCGTGAGCGTTTACAAATGGCTCAACCGTCTTGGCGCGTCGCGTGTAGTTCGTTGCAATCCCGTACGAAAACGCACCACCGAGCCCGCACAGGAGTGGCAGGGCAATCGCCCCCGTCTGCACAAATAGCGCCTGTCCAAACATGATCGCTACGCCCGAAATACCGAGTGCAAATCCCATAAGTCGTCGAAGCGAAAACGTCTCGTCACGCAGCATGAGTCCGATCAGGTAGGCCCAGATCGAGGCGGTGGCATTTAATACGGATAGCTGTGCTGTTGACAGTGATAGCGCCGCGGTTCCGATGAGTATGAACGGCAATGCGGAGCCAAAGAATCCCATAACCAAGAGATACCGCCAATGTTGCAAGAGCCGGTCTTTCCTTTTGAGCAACTGCGATAAAAGAAAAAGAAAGATGGCTGCAGAGAGCAGGCGACCCTCTGCAACAACGGCTGGCCCAAAGACCGGCGAGGCAATCCGCATCAACATAAAGGAACCGCCCCAAATGGCGGACAGCAGAACGAGGCGAAAACCATCTGAGTACGTCATCACAAAAGGTCCGGGAAACTTATTTCTCGGTCCGGCTGACCCCATGCTCCTGCTTGACCCGCTTCATGATGGCGTGAGCATGCTCTTTTGACATATTAAACGTCTGTCTCAGATGTTCAATAACTTCCTGCTCCTCTTCGCTGATATGGCCGTCCTGAAGCGCCTTAATTAGTTCTGCTTCAAAGATGGCGCGTTTCCTGGCCATCTGGTTGGCAAATGAACTGGCGACAATACCGGTGAGCAATGCGACTGTGCAGACCCCCATCAGGGCCGTGGCCACACCGATAAACTTTCCAAACACAGTGACTGGCGCGACATCGCCATAACCTACCGTGGTGAGTGTCACTACCGACCACCACATAGCGTCAGGGATAGAGCCGAACTTATCTGGCTGGGCCTCATGTTCCGCGTAGTACGCAAGACAGGACGTCATTAGAATGGCAATGCCAAGAATGTATAGCGCCGAAATGAATGACTCGTGCTCATCTCGAACCGCCTGAAGCAGATCTTCTAAGGCAGTGCTGTAGTGCGAGAGTTTCAAGAATCGCAGCATTCGAATTGCTCGCATGAACCGAAGATCGAGCTCAGGTAAGAACGCGTGTAAGTAAAACGGTAGCGTTGCACAGAGATCAATCAGTCCATGAAAGCTGCGAACATAACGCCAACGTGCTTGTAGTGGGGTTAGATTTGCGTGCCCTGCTGGCGCACACCAGATACGCATCAGGTATTCGACGGTAAAGATTGCAATTGAGAAGACCTCAAATGCATAGAATTCTGCCTCGAACCGCTCTCCTATCGCTGCCACTGATTCGAGGATGATCGCCACGATACTCAGTAAGACCAGTAGGGTAATGCCAAGGTCGACTACTTGCCTTGTCGTATCACCAGGGCGTTTGCCAAAAAGAATCTCGTAGGCCCGAATCTGAAGTGATGACGCCTCGGGATGGGGATTAAAAAAGTGGCGGTGACGCATGGCGCCTCATCATAGACGCCAGGGTGACATGGAACAACCGCTGGATTACCCCA
>CAYPCG010000001.1:0-81712 GCA_964409175.1 uncultured Burkholderiaceae bacterium | reverse complement strand
TGGCCCAGATGGCCTTTGAGGTGGGCGATTTTGCTGCGGGGATCACAGGGCATGTTCGCATCGTGGCGAATGCGAGTTCGATTGCCACGGTGCTTCCTCAGGACCTGACGGAGTTTCTGAAGACACATCCGCGGGTTCGCATTGACCTGTCGGAGCACACCAGTCGAGATATTCAGGCGCTCGTGGCGGAGGGGGAGGCAGAGATTGGGGTCTTCGCGGGCTTACTTCTGCGAGAGGACCTATCCCTTTTGCCTTACCACGAAGATACGTTGGTGGCCTTGGTTCCGAATCAGGAGATCTGGCGAGAGGCGACGTCGGTGACGTTAGTAAGACTTCTTGCAGAAGATCTTATTCTCTTGCAGGAAGGTGGCTCGATCCAAGAGTGGCTCGCGAACATGGCCCACGCCCAAGGCGTTCATCCTCGGATTCGTGTCCAGGTGAAGGGGTTTGATGCCATCTCGCAGCTGGTCGCTGCTGGGCTGGGTGTGACTGTGTTGCCGGAGATTGTGGCGAGACGGTTTAGTCAGCTGCTAGGACTGAAGATTCTGACCATTCAGGGTGTGGATACCGCGCGCTCGCTGTCGATCTGCCACGGTGACCTAAGGCGAATGTCACCGGCGGGACTTGATCTACTGGAATTTCTGAGTCGCTCTGTCCAAAAGAAGTCGGGTCCACCTTAATCGGGTGGCAGCGTTTTCGGTTTGAACTCGCAGAGATCGTGAATGGGACAGCGCCAGCACTCGGGACGACGCGCCTTGCAGATGTAGCGACCATGCAGAATTAACCAGTGATGGGCGTGTCGCTTAAATTGCTTTGGCACGAGCCGCTCAAGACGAGTTTCGACTTCCATGACGTTTTTGCCCTGCGCAATTCGCGTTCGGTTTGATACCCGAAAGATATGGGTGTCGACTGCGATCGTCTCCCAACCAAAGGCGGTGTTGAGTACAACATTGGCCGTCTTTCTGCCGACACCGGGGAGTGCCTCGAGTGCCTCGCGACTCTCGGGGACTTGGCCATCGTGGTCGCGTAACAAGATTGCGCAGGTCTCCACAAGGTGTTTTGCCTTCGTGCGATATAAGCCAATCGTGCGAATGTAGGGCTCGAGTCCTGCAACACCGAGCGCAAGGATCGCCTGTGGGGTGTTGGCTTTCGGAAATAAGCGACGTGTTGCGGCGTTCACCGAGACATCAGTGGCCTGTGCAGAGAGCAGTACGGCCGCGAGCAGCTCGAAGGGCGAACTAAACGCTAACTCCGTGGTGGGGTTTGGGTTGGCCGCAGCAAGGCGCGAGAAGATCGCCTGGCGCTTTTCAGGATTCATGATGGGAGCGCTGGATCATTCGCGTCAGAGGCATCGCTAACGGCCCCACTGGACTGCGCTGACCTTGCCAGGGCGCGTGCCCTTGCACGTGCGAGCAGATCATCCATGGCCGTTGCAGCGACTTTTGGGGCGTTGGCGGCGGCAGCGATCTTGTTCACTCGTCTCTGTCTGGTCTGAAAACGGTTTCTCGCCTGATCAGCATCCTGTGGTGTCCATGATCGCTCGGGGGTCGGTGTCACCATGACGATGCAGTCGACGGGGCAGGGGGCGACACAGAGTTCGCAGCCTGTGCAGTCGTCCGCGAGCACCGTGTGCATCTGCTTGAACCCGCCAACGATGGCATCGACTGGGCACGCTTTGATACAGACCGTGCAGCCAATACAGCGAGCCTCGTCAATAACTGCCACTTGGAGTGGCCCTTCGACACCGTGCTGGGGGTTCAGTGGAACGATCGGCTGACCGGTAAGATCGGCCAGCAGGGCGATTCCCTGAGCACCACCTGGTGGGCACTGATTGATCGCAGCCTCACCGCCGGCAATCGCTTCCGCATAAGGGCGGCAGGCCGGATAGCCGCAACGCGTGCATTGGGTCTGCGGTAAGACCGCGTCAATGGCGTCGGATAAATTCGCGAATTTTTGGGGCGACCTGTTCACGCCAGCGACGTCCACTAAAAATGCCGTAGTGCCCCGCCTGCGGAACGACCATATCTTCTTGGCGGTTGGCGGGAATGCCGGTACATAGATCGTGTGCTGCCTGCGTCTGACCAGGGCCGGAGATATCGTCTAGTTCGCCTTCGACCGTTAGAAGCGCGGTTCGGGTGATGTCCTGTGGGCGTACGGGCTTGCCGCGCACCTGCCAGGTCCCCTTGGGCAACGCATGTTCCTGAAAGACCGTTTTGATCGTATCAAGATAGAACTCTGCGGCCAGATCGAGCACCGCGTTGTATTCGTCATAAAACGCACGATGATTTTCGGCGCTCTCCCCATCTCCCTGAATCAGCTGCAGGTAGTAGTCATAGTGTGACGTCAGATGCCGATCTGGATTCATCGCGACAAATCCAGCGTGTTGGAGAAAGCCAGGATAGACGCGACGAAGATAGCCTGGATATTTGTGCGGCACTGTATAGATCACATGGTTCACAAACCAGTCATACGGTTTTTCTGTCGCTAGCGCGTTCACCGACGTCGGGCTTTTACGGGTATCAATTGGTCCGCCCATCATGATGATGCTGCGCGGTGCCTCGGGGCAGCCGTCGCTGGCCATCAGCGATACTGCGGCGAGTACGGGGACGGTTGGCTGGCAGACCGACATCACATGCAGATCGGGACTGAGTGCAGTAATGAACTCACGGATGTAGTCAATGTAGTCGTCCAGATGGAATACCCCTTGATTGAGGGGCACCATTCGGGCATCGACCCAGTCGGTGATGAAGACCTCGTGATCGGGAATCAGTGTTCGAACAGTGTCGCGAAGCAGCGTCGCATGGTGACCTGAGAGCGGCGCCACGAGCATGATCTTTGGGTCATGCCGCTTCGGGGCATCTGGATGAAACTGACGTTCGAAGTGCAGCAGTCTGCAAAATGGCTTCGCCAGTACTGTCTTTTCAACAATGGGGACGGTCGCGCCATCGATGATCGTTTCGCTAAGCCCAAAGCTTGGCTTCTGGTATTCCTTGCCAATGCGGTGAACCAGATCAAAGGTGGCGGCCATTCGTTTTGAGAATGGCAGGTAGGACAGCGGGCTGTAGGGGTTGGTGTAGGCCTGTGCCGAGATGTCGGCGAGTCGACTAATCGGATGAAGAATCGAGCGTTGAAACTCATGCAACTGATAGAGCAAATGATTCTCCTGGTTGCGCGAACGCAGCGGTTAACTACCAATAATTTTCAACAGCGATCTGCCCTGGGCTCGACTGACGGCTGGTCTGAAATCCCAGCGATTTTAGCGCCCTACGGGTCTCATTCACCATGTCTGGGTTGCCACAGAGCATGATTCTTGAGTTGTCTAGGTCAAGTTTGCGATCCGCCGCTGCTTCCAGTCGACCATCGGGGATGAGACTGGTCAACCGCGCATTCAGTAAGCTGGGGCAGTCTTCGCGGGTGACGACGGGGATGTAGCGAAGCTTGTGGGCGTAAGGCCCAAAGATCTCGTGCGAGGGAAGGGCAAGAATCCAGTCACGATAAGCGAGCTCTTCTTGAAGGCGAACGCTGTGCACCAGGATGATGGTCTTAAACCGTTCCCATACCTCGGGGTCGGCCAGCATCGATAAGAAGGGCGCGATCCCTGTTCCCGTGGAGAGAAGCCACAGGTCCTCTCCGCCCGCGAAGCGAGACAGCGTCAGAAAGCCGTGATTTTGTTTATCGATAAGAAGTGTGTCACCGACCTTTAACCGTGAGAGCTCACTCGTGAACTCGCCGTTCGGGACCACGATCGAATAAAACTCAAGGGCATCATCAAAGGGACCTGACACCATGGAGTAGGCTCTCCAGACGACGGAGCCGTCGGGTTTTTCAACCCCGAGTCGCGCAAACTGACCCGCCGTGAACCGAAAGGCAGCGGGGCGGGTCGTTCGAAATGAAAATAGGTGAGGCGTCCAGCGGTGAATCCAGGTGATGGACTCCCGAGTCGATTTCTCCTCGGGGGTGCCGGTCACCGTTCGAGAAGTCCGCGCTTATCTTTGACGTCGGCCCACTTGTCCGCATCATCGAAGTGCGGCTCCATCCGGGTGATGGTCGGCCAGTTTCTTGAGAGCTCCGCATTGAGTGCGATGAAGTCCCGCTGGTCATCCGGGACGTCTTCCTCGGCATAGATGGCGTTGACGGGGCACTCAGGAATACACACCGCACAATCAATACACTCATCGGGGTCGATCACGAGGAAATTAGGGCCCTTCCGGAAGCAGTCGACAGGACAAACGTCAACGCAGTCGGTGTAGCGGCATTTGATACAGGCCTCGGTGACAATATGGGTCATGATCTTGGCAGTCTTTCTGGAATGACTTTAACGGCTCCCGAAGGAGCGCTACACTCGGCATTCTATCTAAATTCGCTTTGGGTTTACCCTTGGTTTTTGTCAAGAGGATGTGATTCCTATGTCGACGCAGTCACCGCAGGATCCACTGGATACGCAAGACGCCAGGACTCGCATTCTGTCGCGTATTCGAGCCGCCCAAGGTCGTCCCGATCAGGCGAAGGACCGAGAAGAAGAACTGAACTACAACTATGTTGCTCAGAAACCCTCCGGCCCCAAGCCACCGGTGGGCGATGACCTGGTCGCCCGATTTGTGCAACAGTCTGAGCGGCTGCAGTCGACGGTCGCGCGACTGGCCTCGCTAGACGAAGTCCCCGGTGCTGTTGCGGAATATCTGCAGTCCCGCGGGCTTGGTCAACGGGCGGTCATCTGGCCATCGTTTGAGCGACTGGACTGGGCGTCCGTTGGACTTCAGGTCGAAGCGCGTGCTCCGGTGCGAGACGATCCTGCGCCCGATATGGTGGGCATCACGGGCTGCTTCGCGGCGATTGCCGAGACCGGCACTCTCGCCCTTGTCTCAGGCGCTGCCTCGCCGGCGTCCATGGCCTTGTTGCCTGAGACCCATATTGCGGTGGTGCCAAAGTCGCGCATTGTGGCCCATATGGAAGATGTCTTCGCCTTACTCCGGCATGAGCGGGGAGAACCGCCTCGTGCACTTAACTTTGTCTCGGGTCCTTCGCGGACAGGAGATATCGAGCAGACAATCGTATTGGGTGCCCATGGTCCGTATCGGGTGCATCTGCTGTTATTAGAAGGCCTTTGAGCAGCATGACAAAACCGACTTTGGTCGTGACGCGACGACTCTATCAAGACGTTTTTTCTCAACTTGCATCTGCGTTTAATGTGATCGCCGATAACCAGGCAGACGATCAGCCGTGGGATCTTGAAACGATGCGACGCCAGGTCGCGCAGGCGGACTATCTATTGTGCTCTGTCGCTGACAAAGTTGATGCCTCTGTAATCGCCGCCGCCACGCGATTAAAACTCATCGCGACGGGTGCCGTTGGGTATAACAACATTGACGCAGCGGCCTGCAGGGAGCGTGGGATTCGACTGACCAATACGCCTGATGTGCTGACCGAGACCACTGCGGATTTTGGCTTTGCGCTCATGATGGCAACTGCACGCCGCATCCCGGAATCGGAGCGCTATGCGCGTGCGGGCCAGTGGAGCGGATGGGCGTTTGATCAGTTTGCGGGGCGTGATCTTCACCATGCGACCTTGGGCATCATCGGCATGGGGCGCATTGGGTCGGCAATCGCGCGACGGGCACAGGGCTTTTCGATGAATGTGCTGTATCACAACCGTACGCAGAGTCGTGATGAGAAGGGGGCCCAGTGGGTGACGCGGGAGCAGCTCTTAAAAGCGTCGGATTTTGTAATGGTTGTGGTGCCCTATAGCCAGGAAACCCACCATCTCATCGACGCCAGTGCACTGGCGCTGATGAAGCCGTCTGCGGTGCTGATTAATATTGCGCGCGGCGGAGTCGTGGATGATCAGGCGTTGATCGCCGCCTTACGCCATAAGACGATCGCTGCGGCGGGGCTTGATGTCTTTGAGAATGAGCCACGTTTCGATCCTGCGTTTCTGGCGTTTGAGAATGTAGTGATCACTCCGCATATTGCGAGCTCATCGTCCGCCACGCGACGCGCCATGATGCAGCTCGCGGTTGATAACCTGATGGCCCACGTCCAAGGGCTGCCCCTGAAAACCCCCGTGCTCTAGGGGGCGGGCTGGCGGGCCGGGCCGTTCAGCGCTGCTTTTTCGCTGGTGTACCTGGGTGCTTTTTGCTAGACTCTCGGGTCCCTTGCCACACTCTTTTGTTAGCGGGCGCTAACATGCTTAACAGAGGTGGCGTTATCCATAAGGAGAAATCGTGCGTCATTACGAGATCGTATTTATTGTCCATCCGGACCAGAGCGAGCAGGTGCCCGCCATGGTTGAGCGCTACAGCGCCGTTGTCACCGCAAAAGGGGGCAAGGTTCATCGGATGGAAGACTGGGGTCGCCGCCAACTGGCTTACCCAATTCAGAAAGTCGCGAAAGCGCACTACGTGCTGATGAATGTCGAGTGTGGTCAGTCAGAGATGGACGAGCTGGACCATGCCTTCCGTTTTAACGATGCCGTTCTGCGTCATCTGGTCGTTGCGATGAAGAAAGCCGAAACAGGCCCGTCGCCAATGATCAAGGTGATCCAGCGTGAAGAGGCGCGGAAAGCGGCAGCAGAGATTCCTGCGGCAGCCTAAGGCGCTGACTCGACCGGACGGTTCGGGTGAACCAGCTTCAGCTCTCAGCAGTCATTGTTGAGAAAAAAGCAAAGCGATACACCCCAGCAGGTCTCCCAGTCGTCGAGATGCTCATCCAGCATCAGTCAGCGGTTCAGGAAGCAGGACTTTCAAGAACCGTCGAGCTGTTGATGAGTGTCAAAGCGGTCGGAACGATCGCCGAACAACTGGAGCGAGTCCCCCTAGGGGCTGGCCTGCGATGCGAAGGATTCCTCGCACCGTCCCGACAACAGAGTAAGCGGTTGATATTGCACTTAACACAATTCGAATTGGAGTAACTCAAGATGGCTTTCAACAAAAAATTTGACAAGAACAAGCGTCCCCGTCGTCCCGCACAGTCGGCCCTGTTTAAGCGTAAACGTGTCTGCCGATTTACCGCAGAAGGCGTTGAGCAGATTGATTACAAGGACATCGATACACTGCGTGACTTCGTGACCGAGACCGGCAAGATCATTCCGGCGCGGATCACAGGGACGAATGCGCGTTACCAGCGACAGCTGACCACGGCGATCAAGCGGGCACGTTTTCTGGCCCTGATCGCCTTTACTGACAATCATTAATCGCTAAGAACCCATTCCTTAAGGACTGAATATGCAAGTTATTCTTCTCGAAAAAGTCGTCAATCTGGGTCAGCTTGGCGATGTAGTGCGTGTTAAAGACGGCTTCGCCCGTAACTTTCTGATTCCCCAGGGCATGGCCCGTCGGGCAACCGAGCAGGCCATTGCTGACTTCCAGGCGCGTCGTGCAGAACTTGAAAAGGTGCAAGCCGAAAAGCTCGCTGCAGCACAGGCGCTCGGTCAGAAAATGGCGAATCTGGTACTCGAAGTAAGCCAGAAGGCTGGAGTCGACGGTCGTCTCTTCGGTTCCGTCACCAACTTTGATATCGCCGAAGCCTTAAAAGGTAAGTCGATTGAGGTGGCCAAGGCCTGCGTTCGTCTTCCGAATGGTCCGCTGAAGATGGTGGGTGACCATGCAGTTCAGGTGGCCCCCCATACAGACGTTGTGGTGGACATCACCGTTCGCGTGATCGGCGAGACCGCTTAAGGTCGTTTAGGCTTGTCGCGGGTTATGGATTCCCGGGCGGACTCTCAGACCCTCGCGCTGCGAGTCCCGCCGCATTCCATTGAAGCTGAGGCCTCCGTTCTAGGAGGCCTTTTGCTTGATAACACCGCCTGGGATCGCATTGGCGATCTTGTACGGCCGGATGATTTCTATCGGGCGGATCATCGACTTATTTTTGAATCGATCTCTCGACTGATTGATGCGGGTAAGCCAGCCGATGTCGTGACGGTGTTTGAGTCGCTGCAGAGTCTGGGCCGAGCCGACGAGGTGGGTGGGATTGCCTATCTCAATACCCTGGCCAATGAGACGCCTTCAGCGGCCAATATTCGACGGTATGCGGAGATTGTTCGGGATCGCGCCATCCTTCGTTTTCTTGTCTCTGCAAGTGATCAGATTGCGACCGAGGCACTCAACCCTGCTGGCAAGGAAACACGACAGATTCTGGATGAGGCCGAGAGTCGAATCTTTCAGATTGGTGAGCAGGGGTCTCGGTCTCAGGCAGGGTTTCAAGATTTTCATACGGTGCTGGCCCGGGTCGTCGAAAAAGTTGATGATCTGTATCAGAACCCTAATCCGTCCGACGTCACCGGGATGCCGTCAGGTTTCGTCGATCTCGACCAGAAGACGGCGGGGATGCATCCGGGCGATCTGTTAATCGTTGCGGGTCGCCCAAGTATGGGAAAGACCTCGTTCGCGCTCAATATTGCTGAGCATGTCGCCATTGCGGAAGGCGCGCCGGTTGCGGTGTTTAGTATGGAGATGGGCGCTGAGCAGCTTGCGATGCGGGTGCTCTGTTCTGTGGGTAAGCTCGATGCCCAACGGGTACGAACCGGTCGTCTGACCGAGGACGACTGGAATCGTCTGACCCAGGCGATGGGTCGAATGAAGGAGGCACGGATTCACATTGATGAAACGCCAGGCCTCAATCCATTAGAGCTACGGTCGCGTGCGCGACGTTTGGCGCGTCAGTACGGCACGCTTGGATTGATCGTGGTCGACTATCTACAGCTGATGAGTGCCTCAAGCTCTGGTGAGAATCGGACGACCGAGATCTCTGAGATCACACGATCGCTGAAGGGGCTTGCCAAGGAGTTGGGCTGCCCCGTGGTGGCGTTATCGCAGCTCAATCGAACGGTGGAGCAACGGACAGACAAACGTCCTGTCATGAGCGATCTTCGCGAATCCGGCGCTATTGAGCAGGATGCGGATGTGATCGTGTTTATTTATCGCGATGAAGTCTATCGTCCGGATACGCCGGATAAGGGCGTTGCTGAGATCATCATCGCCAAGCAGCGTAACGGTCCCATCGGCACGGTACGGCTGACGTTCTTGGGTCAGTACACACGCTTTGAAAATTTTGCACCACCGCCACCGGTGGGCTATTCGTCGGAATATTAATCATGCAGATCGTTCCCTCTGTCGAACCAGTCAGTCTGCCCATCGTTGGCAGCAATGCGCGGTTTCCTGTGCGTCGGGTCTACTGTGTGGGGCGCAACTACGCCGATCACGCGAAAGAGATGGGCCACTCTGGTCGTGAGCCTCCTTTTTTCTTTCTCAAGCCTGCGGATGCCTTGTTTCCGATTCTCCCAGGGGAGCATCGTCAATGGCCGTACCCATCCCTGACGCAAGATCTTCATCACGAGGTTGAGCTCGTGGTGGCGATTGGTACGGGGGGCAAGGATATCGCTCCCGAGCAGGCGTCAGCCCATATCTGGGGGTATGCGATTGGCTTGGATATGACGCGACGGGACTTGCAGTCAGTGATGAAAAAGGAATCAAAGCCCTGGTGTATCGGCAAAGGTTTTGATCACAGCGCGCCGATTGGACCTCTGGTTCCTGTGGAGACAACCGGGCTACTGAATGCCGGTGCGATTCAACTGGTGGTCAATGGCCAGACACGCCAGTCGGGCGATCTCCAGGATCTCATCTGGAATATTCCAGAAGTCATTTCCCATATCTCGAAGGCCTGGGAACTGAAACCCGGGGATCTGATCTTTACGGGAACTCCGTCGGGGGTCGGTCCCGTGGTGCCTGGCGATCAGATGACCGCCTCAGCAGATAGGGTGGGCTCGATCACGCTGACTGTCGTCTAGCCTGATTCGTTTTCGATTGCGACACCGGCCGTGCATCGGTGTCGTGCGTGCCGTCTAGTGTCGATGCGTTCCGTGTCCCGAGGCTGCCTTGGGTGGCGCCACCGTTACGGTGATCTGCTGTTCACCAGCCTGTTTAAAAATGAGCGTGACCGGGAACTGATCGCCTTGTTTTAAAGGCTGCTTTAAGTTCATCAGCATCAGGTGATAGCCATTCTTGGATCCTTTGGCGAGCGAGACCTCGCCCTTGGCTGGAACCTCAATGCCTGGAATCTCGCGCATCTTCATGACGTTGTTGTCCATGGTCATGCGGTGAACTTCCATCGACTTAGAGACCTCGGCACGGGCACCAATTAATTGATCTGTCTGTACCCCTGTGTTGCGAATCGACTGGATAAAAATAGCGCCATGAGGCTGACCGGGTGCGGTCGGTGCTGCGGTCGGTGCGACGACCGTGATCGATCCCTTTTGGAACTCCGCCGTCTGTGCCTGGGCAAGTCCCGTGGCCCCTGCAAGGACCATCATCGCGCAGAGAAGAATCTGTCGGTGAGACGGCATCACTGATCCTAACCGCATAACTGCTCCTGATGATTACTAAAGCACTTATTTTATCGCTTTAGAGGAGTACGAGCGTGAGCCCAGGAACGAACAAGAGTAAGACAATCCTTGCCAGATCCGTGGCGATAAATGGGATAACGCCTGCATAGGTCTCGCGGATCGGTACGCCTTTGACGAGCCCATTGACCAGAATGACATTTAATCCAACAGGCGGTGCGATGAGTCCAAACTGAACGACTGAGAGCACCAGTATCCCGAACCAGATCGCTTTCTCAGCGGCCGCTAATCCCCAGAGATCGAGCCCCATGATGGTGGGAAAGAGAATGGGAATGGTCAGGATCATCATCGAGAGCTCATCCATCACGGCACAGAGGATGAGCAACAGCACCAAGATGGCGATTAAGACGAGCATGGGCGAGATCGTTAGCGACGTCACCCAGCCGGCGAGCGCCATCGGCATCTGTGTGAGTGCTAAGCCCGCGTTCATGAGGTCTGCGCCGATGAAGATCATAAAAATCATGGCCGTAGTCTCCGCTGTTGCGAGAATAGAGGCCTTCACCGCCGACATAGACAGCCCTTTGCGTGCTGATCCGAGCAACGCCACGAGGACCAACCCGACGGCTGCGGCCTCGGTAGGGGTGAAGAATCCTGCATAGATTCCCCCAAAGATGACGATAAAAATAAGTGCGATCGGCCAGACGTCTCGCATGGCCTGTCTGCGTTCCGCGCCTGTGGCGCGAGGCTGATCAGGCAGGCCGCCCTGACGACTGAACTGCAGCACGCATAGATAGCCGATGACAGCGAGCAGTGCTGGAATCATCGACGCGAGATAAAGCTTCGCAATATTCTGTTCCGCCAAGATGGCGAAGATCACCAGTGGTACAGAGGGTGGAATCAGAATCCCCAGCGTCCCTCCTGCAGCCAGTGTGGCAGTAGAGAGACGATTGGGATAGCCGTGACGGTGCATCTCGGGGTAGGCCACCTGCGTAATGGTTGCCGCCGTCGCAACCGACGAGCCACAAATGGACCCGAAGACTGCTGACGCCAGAATAGCGGCCATCGCGAGTCCCCCGCGCAGATGACCGATCCACGCGGCAGCCGCTTTGAAGAGCGCCTGGGATAAGCCGCTATTCACGGCAAGCTGCCCCATCAGGATGAACAGCGGAATGATTGATAACTCATAGACAGATAGGCGCGCGACCGTCGTGCCTTTCAAGGCGTTCAGGAGCGGATCGATGCCGGCGATGAGTCCAAATCCAATCGCACCAGGAATGGCCATGGCGGCAGCGATCGGTAGGCGAAGCGCCATCATGATCAGCATTGCACCAAGCATCATGAGCGCAGTAAGAATTGGCGTCGTCATGATCCGTTATTTCGCTTGTTGGTGGCCTGGGCCAGGGCGACGAGCGCCGCGAGAAGAAAGCCTGGAACCAGTGCAAGACTCTGCACCCAGATGGGGATACTGAGAATCATGCTGGTTTCAGAGGTCTCCAAGGCGCTTGAGACGGCCCGCATCGTGCGCCAGGCGAGAACGCCAAGAATGATTGCAAGACAGAAAAATCCGAGCCGCTGCAGACGGTCTTGTAGGTGTTGGCGCAGATACGCCGTAAAAAAATCAATAACGACGTGGCCCTTTTGAACCTGGCACCAAGGCAGAAAACTACTGATTGCAAAGGCCGTGAGCAGTTGCGCCAACTCGATATCGCCTGGAATTGGTCGGCCGAGCAGTACCCGACCAAGAATACTCACCATCGTGATCAGCGCCATGGCGATCAGCGCGACCCCGCCGATCATGGCGAGATAGTGACTAGTTTTTTCGAGTGCGCGTCTGATCATGACGACGAATCAACTGGCGGGCGTCGTCGAGCATCTGTTGACCATTGGCACCCGCCTTGTTCATCTGTGCGACCCACTCGTCTGCAAGCGGGGCTGATAGGCGTTGCATTTTGTCTGTTTCTGCCTGACTCAGTCGGATGATGGTGTTGCCGCGACTGACCGCGGGGGCACGCCCCTGGGCCTGGCTCTCGTCCCAGACTCGGCCCATCAAGCCAGAGAGCCCAAGTCCGCTCGCCTGATCAATGACCTGGCGGAGATCCGCGGGCAGTGACTCGTACCGTTTCTGATTCATGGCAAATACAAAGACTGCCGTATAGAGCGCAGGTCGATCAGCCGGAGTCTCAGTATGGAAACGCACCATCTCATGCAGCTTTAGCCCGGGCATCACTTCCCAGGGCAACATAAAGCCGTCGATCACCCCCTTATTAATCGCGTCACCGACCGAGTTGACCGGCATCCCAACAGGAGAGGCACCGAGTGATGCCAGCAGTTTATTGGTTAACCGCGTGGGTGCACGCATCCGCATTCCTTTGAGGTCGGAGATCTCGCGAATGGGCTTGTCGCGGGTATGCATGAATCCGTTGTCGTGGGTCGCAAAGGCGAGCGGCTTGAGTCCGGCCCACTCTTTTTGACCGTGCTGCAGATAAAACTCCCAGGCGGCTTTGGAGGCGGCTTCTGCACTTCGGTTCATGAACGGCAGTTCAAAGACCTCCATGATCGGGAAGCGCCCAGCGGTATAGCCGGGCAGAATGAATACGGCATCAACGACACCATCACGGGCCTGATCGATTAACTGCGCGGGGGTTCCGCCGAGCTGCATGCTGGGAAAGATCTGACATTTCAGTCGACCATTGGACTGTTTACCGATCTGATCACACCACGGCTGAAGCATCTTCGTCTGTTGAATCCCGCCCGCTGGCAGAAAGTGATGAATGCGAAGCGTGATCTCTTGTGCGCTGACCGAAGCGGTCAATGAGGTCGCAAGACCACCGATCAGGAGCACCGCGACAGATATTCTGCGTAACAGTCTTTTAACGATTAAATAGGGTGGCGTCATTGCATTCAACGAGTTGGGGCAATTAGGCATCCCCCGTGGCAACGGGGCGCGACGGATCACTACACCATTCACTCCATGAGCCGGCATAGAGTGCGCTTCCTGGCAGGCCAGCGATCTCCATCGCGAGCAGATTATGACAAGCAGTCACCCCCGAACCACAGGCGTGTACGACGGTCATGGGGTCAAGGTCTCCAATCATCGCGAGATACTCTTCCCGAAGGACTGATGCGGGTTTGAAGCAGCCCTTGGCATCCAAGTTATCCGTGAAGACACGGTTACGCGCACCGGGAATGTGACCGGCAATAGGATCAAAGGGCTCTTCTTCTCCGCGAAAGCGTGTCGGTGCACGGGCATCCAGCAGAGTGGCGATCTCTTTGTCGGATCCCGCCTTCACCCAGGCCGCGACCAGTTCGGTGGTCCAGAGTGGCGCAAGGGAGGGGCGGACGCTGATGCGGCCTGAAGACTTCGCCTGAAAGGGTTCTGTCGACAGGGGGCCGTCTGCTGCCATCCAGGCCTGCAGGCCACCGTCTAGAACGCCACAGTTGAGATGGCCGATCCATCGGCACATCCACCAGAGCCGCGATGCGTAGACCCCTGCAGAGGCATCGTAGCCAATGATGAGCGTTTTTTCGGTCGCTCCCAGCGATGCGAGCACGGCGGCGAATGCATCAGGGCTGGGCAGCGGATGACGGCCATTCGATCCGGTTTTTTCTGCAGAGAGATCTTGATCAAGATCGAGATAGGCGGCACCGGGCAGGTGCCCTTCTGCATACGCACGCGCACCGGCGCCGGGCGCCATGAGATCTTGGCGACAGTCCACCAGCAGAACTGGCGCATCGATACTGACCAGTTCTGATACCGAGATGATCGGGTTAATAGCTCACCTGTTTGCGAAGGTATTCGTGGAAGCGCAGCATGCCATCTTCCATGGGTGACTGATACGGCCCTGTCTCATTCTCTCCGCGGCGCATGAGTGCTGCGCGACCGCGGTCCATGCGTTCTGCGATTTCATCATCTTCGACAACGGTTTCGTTATAGGCGGCCTGATGGGCGTCCATGTAGTCCGGTTCGAATAAGGCAATCTCTTCTGGATAGTAGAACTCGACGATGTTGCGGGTCTGTTGCGGCCCCAGTGGGTGTAGGGTGCTCACCACCAAGACCTTGGGATACCACTCCACCATGATGTTGGGATAAATCGTCATCCAGATTGCGCCGTACTCGGGGAGTCCTTCGGGATGCATGCGAAGCACTTCCTCGTGCCACCGTCGGTAGATCGGTGTGCTGGGCTGACTAAGATCCGTAATGCCGACGGCCTGTACCGAGTAGTGTTCACCGTAGTGCCAGCTCAGGTTGCTGCAGTTGACAAAGTGGCCGAGTCCGGGGTGAAACGGAACGACGTGATAGTCGTCCATGTAGACCTCGATAAAGCTCTTCCAGTTGTAGTTGCAGTCATGGCTTTGGATCTTTGCGAGTCGATAGCCGCTAAAGTCCAGCTGCTCCATGAACGGTGTCGATGCGAGCTCTTGGACGATGGACTGATTGCCTTCAAACAGCAGCCCATTCCATCGCGAGAGCGGATAGCGTTTGAGATGGCGGCAGGGATCCGAGGCAAAATGCGGCGCCCCAATCAGTGCCCCTGAGAGATCATAGGTCCAACGATGGAGCGGACAGACAATCGATTCGGTGTGACCGTGACCCTCTAGCATGACGGCTTGTCGGTGACGGCAGATATTCGAGAGCAGCAGGACCTCGTTGTTCTCACGAACAAGCACACGCCCGTGGTCCTCGTGACCAAGGGTATAGAAGTCGCCAGCCTCGGGCACCATGGCCTCATGGCCAACGTAGCCCGGACCATACTGAAAGATGGTGGCTCGCTCTTGACGAAGGATGGACTCGTCAAAATAGGCGTGAACTGGAAGTTGTGCGGCGCTTGGCGCCAGCCGAGAAAAGCTTCCGACATCCGACATCGAAGACCCCCCGAATTTGCGAAGGGGGAGTATACCCTTGCGGGAATCTAAGTTCTTGATTCTTTTCAATTAAAATGTGGATATGAACGCAAAAAGTAAGGTCAAAACGCAGCCGGCAGCCGCCGGCGGCTTGCCCACGCCAGAGGCGGGGTTTTCCGACCTGACTTTCGAGCAGGCGATGGCCGAACTCGAGGCCACCGTGAAGCGTCTCGAGGGGGGCGATCTGCCGTTGGCTGAGTCCCTGGCAGCCTTTCATCGTGGGTCCGCCCTGATGCGGCATGCCCAGACCATCTTGAGCCAGGTTCAGACCGAAATCGAACTCATTGAGGCAGACCAGGAAAAGCGTGTCGATCGCGCGAGCCTGATCTCGCAGATTAAGGAATAGCCCGTGCAGTTTTCCGCCTGGGCAGACCAGACACGTGGCCGGGTAGAGGCCTTTCTTCGTCAGGCCCTGGCGGATCGACAGCCCAATGCCCCACAGTCGCGTGGTGATCGCGTGCTGCACGAGGCCATGGCCTACGGACTCCTGGGCGGTGGCAAGCGGATACGAGCCCTGCTTGCGGTAGCGGCCGCAGAGGCCGTCGAGGCCCCGAGGCCGTGGGCGGATTCGGTCGGGGCGGCAATCGAATGTATTCACGCGTTTTCACTAGTCCATGACGATATGCCGTGCATGGATGACGATGCCCTTCGACGAGGGCTTCCGACGGTCCACGTCAAATACGGCCAGGCGCAGGCCTTGCTGGTCGGGGATGCTTTGCAGACGCTCGGGTTTGAACTCATTACCGAGATCCCTGCGCCAGCTGAGACGGTCGTGCAGCTGGTGCGGCAGCTCTCCGTCGCTACAGGACTTGCCGGGATGGCCGGCGGCCAGGCAGTGGATATTGCTGCCGTGGGGCAGCCGATGTCGCAGGCCGAACTGGAATCGATGCATGCGTTAAAGACCGGGGCATTGATCGCGGCGTCCGTTGAAATGGGGGCTGCCTGCGGGCGGCCTGATCTGCAGACGAAATCGGCCCTGTCGCAATACGCCGCACTGGTTGGGCTGGCCTTCCAGGTCGCGGATGATGTCTTAGACGTCTCGGCGGATCAGAAGACCTTGGGCAAGACCCCTGGGAAGGATGCCGCAGCGAATAAACCGACTTTTGTTTCTCTGCTTGGCTTAACGGGCGCACAGGACTACGCTAGGGACTTGCACACGCGGGCTGTGGCAGCTTTAGCGCCCCTTGGGGGGCGTGCTGAGATGCTCGTCGCACTCGCACAGGCGCTGGTACAACGGACCCACTAAGTCTGGGCCGGTCAGCGTGATTTGATGTTCCGATAAGGAAGTACTAGGGATCATGGATTCAACATCGCAGCTCTTACCGTCAGTTAACTTTCCGGCAGACGTTCGTGCGTTAGACCGCAAGCAGCTTCATCAACTCGCGGAAGAGCTTCGTCAGTTTCTGCTGGACTCGGTGTCCGCAACGGGTGGCCACCTCTCGTCGAATCTCGGTACGGTCGAGCTCACCGTGGCCTTGCATCACATTTACAACTTCCCCTTTGACCGGCTGATCTGGGACGTGGGGCATCAGAGTTATCCGCACAAAATTTTGACCGGTCGTCGTGATCGGATGCCGTCCTTGCGTCAGCTCAATGGGCTGTCTGGTTTTCCGAAACGATCCGAGAGTGAGTATGACCATTTCGGAACCGCCCATTCTTCCACCTCTATCTCCGCCGCGTTGGGAATGGCAGTCGCGTCGAAGTTAAAGGGCGAGCATGTCGGCCCGGATCGCCGTCGTCACATTGCTGTGATTGGCGACGGAGCGATGAGTGGTGGCATGGCCTTCGAAGCCCTGAATAACGGCGGTCTGGATACTGAGCTCGATCTGCTAGTGATTTTGAACGACAACGACATGTCGATCTCGCGCCCAGTTGGCGCATTATCGAATTACTTGACTCGTCTTTTGTCAGGACGCTTTTACCGTTCTGCACGCGAGTTCAGTAAGCAGGTGCTGGGGGCAATCCCCCCGGTGCTGGAGTTTGCGAAGCGATTTGAAGGTCATGCCAAGGGCATGTTGATGCCGAGTACCTTGTTTGAAGAGCTCGGATTTAATTATGTCGGCCCGATTGATGGCCATGATCTTGATGCCCTGATTCCGACGTTACAGAACCTTCGTACACTCAAAGGCCCGCACTTCCTGCACGTGATTACACGAAAAGGACAGGGCTATCGCCAGGCAGAGGCCGATCCTATTCTCTATCACGGGCCGGGCCGCTTTGATCCCGAAGTGGGCATTACCGCCAAGGCGAGCGCACGTCCGACGTATTCGCAGATTTTTGGTCAGTGGCTCTGTGATGTGGCAGAAAAAGACGATCGACTGGTCGCGGTGACCCCGGCGATGTGCGAGGGATCGGGCATGCAGGAGTTTGCGCAGCGGTTCCCGAATCGTTATTTTGATGTCGGCATTGCCGAACAGCATGCAGTGACGTTTGCGGCGGGAATCGCCTGCGAAGGACAGCGCCCCGTACTGGCCATTTATTCCACCTTTTTGCAGCGGGGCTACGATCAACTGATTCATGACGTGGCGCTTCAGAATCTGCCAGTACTCTTTGCGATTGATCGTGCAGGACTGGTCGGCGCCGATGGCGCAACCCACGCAGGGGTCTATGACTACGCCTTTATGCGCTGCATCCCGAATATGGTCATCATGGCCCCCAAAGATGAACGTGAGTGTCGAGAGATGCTGAACACAGGACTCACGATTGATGGCCCAAGTGCGATCCGTTATCCCCGCGGTTCTGGAACGGGTGCCGACGCGACAGGGGTGAGTTCAGTGATTCCAATTGGCCGTGCCGAGCGGCTGCGCGAAATTCAAAAACCGGGTAGCGGACCACGGGTCGCGATTCTTGCCTTTGGATCGATGGTGACGCCATCACTCGCAGCAGGTGAGCTACTCGATGCGACCGTGGTCAATATGCGGTTCGTGAAGCCGATCGACATGGACATGATTGCCGAGCTGGCCAATACCCATGACTATCTGGTGACCGTCGAAGAGCATGTCGTCATGGGCGGTGCGGGCTCGGCGTGCGCCGAGGCCTTAGTCGCCTTGGGGGATCGCATTCCGATGATTCCGATCTTCCATCTGGGACTTCCTGATCGGTTTATCGACCAGGGTGATCACCAAGCCCTACTGGCGATAGAGGGATTAGATGCTAAGGGTATTGAGGCCGCAATTCGGGGGAAAATACATCGTCCGAATCACTTGAAGGCTGCCTCATGAACTTCCCTGGTGTCCCGCCCGTCACCGCTTCCACCATGCCCGATATCCAGGGCACGCGAGACCATCGTAACCTCCCCATTGAGCAGGTCGGTGTTCGGGGCCTTCGCTATCCCGTCATGATCGCGCGTGAGGATGGTAGTCGTGCGCCTTCTGTCGCGGAATTTAGCCTCAGTGTCGGGCTGCCTGCGGAGCAAAAGGGCACGCACATGTCTCGTTTTGTGGCGCTCTTAGAAGCCATGAGTGCCAACGGGATCGCACTCTCAAGTCATGCCATGTCAACCTTGCTAAGCGACATGTTGACGCGCCTGGATGCGACCACGGGCTGTATTGATGTCTCTTTACCATTTTTCATGATGAAGGCGGCACCCGTCAGTGGTGTACAGAGCCTGATGGACTATCGCTGCCGGTGGGTGGCCGAACGGGATGAGAAGGGCGAGCGAATTACCTGTGAGGTACGCGTTCCGGTGAAGAGCCTATGCCCTTGTTCGAAGGAGATTTCGGACTATGGCGCCCACAATCAACGCTCCGAGGTTCGTGTCGCAGTCGACCTAGCAGCAGATGCAGCGCTGTCGCTCGAGGGGCTTGTAAGAGCCATCGAGGCGCAGGCGTCCTGTGAGCTCTGGGGGCTGCTCAAGCGCCCGGATGAGAAGTACGTGACCGAACGCGCCTATGACAATCCGAAGTTTGTGGAAGACCTTGTCCGAGATGTTGCTGTTGCGGTGAGGGCGCTACCGGGGGTTCGGCACTTTGAAGTCGAGGCCGAGAACTTTGAGTCGATCCACAACCACTCGGCCTGGGCAAGGATTCGCGCCTAACCTGGTTAGTCCCTGAAATTACCAAAGGACAGCGGTAGGTCGTTCACCTCTTTTTTGAGCATGGCAATCGCGGCCTGAAGGTCGTCGCGTTTTGCCCCGGTGACGCGTACGGCGTCCCCCTGGATGGATGGCTGCACTTTCATCTTGCTGTCCTTGATGATGCGAACAATCTTTTTGGCGTCATCCGCATTGATGCCGTGGCGGACCTTAATCAGCTGCTTGACCTTGTCGCCGCCGATCTTTTCAATCGTGCCGATGTCAAGGAAGCGTACATCGACTCCTCGTTTGGCGCACTTTGCCACGAGAACGTCTCGGACCTGGCCGACCTGGAAGTCGCTGTCGGCATAGACGGTGAGCTCTCGGTCTTTCTGTTCGACTTTCGCGCTTGAGCCCTTGAAATCAAATCGTGTCGCGATCTCTTTCGAGGTCTGATCGACGGCATTGCGCAATTCAGTTAGGTTGGCTTCGAGCGTGGCGTCAAATGAGGGCATGCTGATGGTCTCCTTAGAGCTTCTTTTCGAGAAAAACGGCTGATCCCAGTGCGGGGTCCAACACATACGGATCAAAACCAAACCCGCGATACGCTGCCATCGCGGGGGCATTGTGTTCGAGTACTTCTAGCGTGAGCTTGCAGCAACCCTCTTGGCGCGCCACGCGCTCGGCTTCAGCGAGCATCTGCTTGGCAACGCCACGGTTTTGCCAGTCTGGGCGCACAAAAATGTCGTGAATATTCAGCAGCGGCATTGCACGAAACGTAGAGACGCCACAGAAGGCGTTGATCAATCCAATAGCCTCGGTGGTTGCTGCATCAGTCCAGGCCAGCCAGCCCCGGTAATGAGGCTGATGCTGTAATACCGTCGGCAGTTGCTGGAGTACCTCTGGCGCGAGCGGGGAACCACGGCCCGCCGCACTGCTGGCGTATTGGTTCAACAGATCCAATACCGCCCGACAGTGTGTGGACGATCCGAGGTCAACCCGAGTGATGGAGATCGACGTTCCGGTCATCACCCTGTGGACTTGCCTCGCTTCGTTGCCGCAATGCGCATGCGAAGGGCATTGAGCTTGATAAATCCGCCTGCATCTGCCTGGTTGTAGGCGCCACCGTCATCATCAAAGGTGGAAATCTTTGCGTCGAACAGGGAGTTCTTCGAACTGCGACCAATCACGGTGACGGTGCCCTTGTAGAGCTTCAAACGAACGGTGCCATTGACAACACTCTGCGTGTGATCGATGAGTGTCTGCAGGGCAACACGCTCCGGTGACCACCAATAGCCGTTGTAGACCAGGCTTGCATAGCGAGGCATCAGGTCATCTTTCAGGTGCGCCACTTCGCGATCTAATGTGAGGGACTCAATGGCCCGGTGGGCGCGGAGCAGAATCGTGCCTCCGGGGGTCTCATAGCAGCCCCGAGACTTCATGCCGACATAGCGGTTCTCCACCAGATCGAGCCGGCCGATGCCGTGGCGGCCCCCTAGGGTGTTCAGCGTGATCAAGAGTTCGTGCGCCTTCATTTTTTTACCGTTGATCGCGATCAGGTCGCCCTTGGCGAACTCGAGTTCAACGATCTCCGGTTTATTGGGGGCCTTCTCAACCGGGACGGTGAGTCGCCACATACCCGTGGCCGGCGGTTCGCGACTCGGGTCCTCTAGTACGCCGCCTTCATAGGAGATGTGCAGAAGGTTGGCATCCATCGAGAAGGGGGCTTCCCCTTTGCGTTTTTTATAGTCCACGGGAATACCGTGTTGATCCGCGTAGGCGAGCAGTTTGTCGCGCGAGAGCAGATCCCACTCACGCCATGGGGCGATGATCTTGATATTTGGCATGAGCGCATAGGCGCCGAGTTCAAATCGCACCTGATCATTTCCCTTGCCGGTCGCCCCGTGGGAGATGGCATCGGCTTTTTCTTTTTTCGCAATATCGATGAGGCGTTTTGCAATGAGCGGACGGGCAATCGAGGTGCCCAAGAGGTATTCCCCTTCATAGACGGTGTTCGCCCGAAACATGGGAAAGACGAAGTCGCGAACAAATTCTTCGCGAAGATCCTCGATATAGATTTTCTTGATCCCGAATTGCTGGGCTTTTTTCCGCGCCGGCTCGAGTTCTTCGCCTTGACCAATATCGGCGGTAAAAGTGATGACTTCACAGTCGTATTCGTCCTGAAGCCATTTCAAGATGACAGAGGTATCGAGACCGCCAGAGTAGGCGAGCACAACTTTTTTAACAGATGTTTTTTTCTTCGAGGCCATTGCTTGTTTAAACCTTTAGTATCAAAGAGAAGAGTGTGGTGCAAAAAATTCGGATCAGTTGGGCCGGGCCCTAGTCTTGGATGCGACCCAGGAGCAGAAACTCCATGAGGGCCTTTTGGGAGTGCAGTCGATTTTCTGCCTCATCCCAGACAACGCTCTGAGGACCGTCGATGACCCCAGCGCTGACTTCTTCACCGCGATGCGCGGGCAGACAGTGCATGAACAGCGCATCTTTGTGGGCGACGGACATCATCTCCTCGTCCACCATCCAGTCCGCAAAATCGCGAAGTCGTGCCTCATTCTCGGACTCAAATCCCATGGACGTCCAGACATCGGTGGTGACGAGGTCAGCCCCTTTGGCGGCTTCCATTGGGTCGGCAAACTGTTCGAAATGGCCATCGGAGAGAAGTCCCGCGCGCTCCGGCTCCACTTCATAGCCCGGTGGCGTGGAGACGCGTACCTGAAAGTCTAGGAGCTCTGCCGCCTGCAGCCAAGTGTTGCAGACATTATTGGAGTCACCAATCCAGGCAACGGTTTTGCCCTTGATGGATCCTCGGTGTTCGATGTAGGTGAAGATATCGGCAAGAATCTGACAGGGGTGCGTTTCGTTGGTCAGCCCGTTAATCACCGGGACGCGCGAGACCGAGGCAAATCGCTCAACAGTGGACTGATCAAAGGTGCGGATCATCACCAGGTCACACATCCGCGAGATGACCTGTGCCGCGTCCTCCACTGGTTCGCCGCGCCCCAGCTGTGTGTCGCGGGTGTTCATATAAATCGCCGCACCGCCTAGCTGATGCATCCCTGCTTCAAAGGAGAGCCGCGTGCGGGTGGAGGCTTTTTCGAAGATCATGACAAGCGTTCGATCCTGCAGGGGCATGTGTCGAACGTACCGCTTGAATCGATCTTTAATGATCTTGGTACGAGCAAAAATATAGTCAATGTCTTCCTGACTGAAGTCATTGAACTGGAGAAAATGTCGACACTTGTTCATGATGTCGATTGACCTAAAAAGGTTCGAATGGTCGGCACCAAGATTCGGAGCAGCTCTTGTGCTTCTCCCTCGGTGATGGTGAGTGCGGGAAGCAGTCTCACCACCCGATCGGCAGTGACATTGATCAGCAGGCCCGCATCCCGCGCCATGGTCACGAGCTCGGCGCAAGACCGATCGAGCTCAATGCCAATCATCAGTCCGTGGCCGCGGATCTCCACGACCCCCGTCAGATTCGCCAGGCTTGCGGTCAGACCAGCATGCAACTGGGCGCCGCGGGCTGTGGCATTGGCGAGAAGACCTTCACGCTCGACTGCTGCCACGGTCTCGAGCCCTGCGCGCATCGCGAGCGGATTTCCGCCAAAGGTGGTCCCGTGGTTACCAGGTTCAAAGAGTGTTGCGGCGATGCCGTGGGCCACGACGGCCCCGATGGGGACGCCGGAGCCGAGTCCTTTGGCGAGCGGCATGACATCTGGAAGGACGTCTGCCCACTGATGCGCGAACCATTTCCCAGTGCGACCAATTCCGGACTGCACCTCGTCTAACATGAAGAGCCAGTTCTTTTCGGAACATAGCGCACGAAGAGATTTCAGAAAGGCAATGTCCGACGGACGAATACCCCCTTCGCCCTGGATGGTCTCAAGAAAAATAGCACTGATATCAGGATGATCTTTTGCCGCCTGATGAATGGCCGAGAGGTCGTTTAATGGCACGCGCACAAACCCTTCGACCAGGGGCCCAAATCCTTTCTGAACCTTCTCGTTACCGGTAGCGGAGAGGGTGGCAAGAGATCGTCCGTGAAAAGCGCGTTCGAAGACAATGATTTTTGGGCAGGCGAAGCCCTGGTGGTGGCCGTGTTTACGCGCGAGCTTGATGGCGGCCTCGTTGGCCTCAAGACCAGAGTTACAGAAGAAGACGTTCGTCATGCCCGAGAGTCGGACTAACGCCTGCGCAAGCTGCTCTTGCAGCGGAATCTGATACAGGTTTGACGTGTGGATGAGCTTGCCGACCTGTTCGCGAAGCCCTGCGACCAGCGCTGGATGGTTGTGTCCGAGCGTGTTGACGGCGATTCCCGAGAGTGCGTCTAGATAGCGTCGTCCCTGGGTATCCCATAGCCAGACGCCCTGGCCGTGGGTAAAGGCCACCGGCTGGCGGGAATAGGTGTTCATCAGACCTTGGCTGGGGAGCGACATATCTGTTGGGGGCAGTTGAGCGTGTTCAGTCCGATAGAATACCTGTTTCGCTAGGGTTTGCCCTCGGACTGCTTGTGACAAACCAGACTTCTCCACCGAAACAATTTCTCATTCAGGGCGTTACCCATGATGGCAAGGTCTTTCGCCCTAGTGACTGGGCCGAGCGGCTCTGCGGGGTGATGTCACAGTTTCGTCCACCTGGGCAGCGGCTTGTCGCCGGTGCACCGCTTGCCTTCTCTCCCTATGTCCACCCGGTCATGGTCGGGTCTGTGAAGTGCGTGGTCGTGGACGCACGGCTTGAGGACCTCGAGCCTATGGCCATGGAATTTGTTCAGAACTTTGCCCGAGACAACAACCTGCCGTTTGTGGAGGCCTGCGTGATCGAGGATCGGATCCTTCCTCGATAACCGAGCTGGCGACGTCGGGGTTACGTCTTGTGGTCTAACGCCTGTAAGACGCGTCGCGTAATGTCATCGACTGCGCCAACGCCAGAGATAGTCTTGACGATCGGTGCAGCGTGATCACCGGTTGCCGCCCAGGCCTGATAGAAATCAACCAGTGGCTTGGTCTGGCTGTGATAAATCTCTAGCCGTTTGCGAACGGTCGACTCCTGGTCGTCATCGCGTTGAATCAGCGGTTCGCCGGTGAGGTCATCCTGACCCGCCGTCTTGGGCGGGTTGTATTTGATGTGATAAGTGCGGCCGCTGGCCACGTGAACACGGCGCCCACTCATTCGCTCAATGATGTCGGCGTCAGGCACCGATATCTCCAGTACCGCATCAAGGCGTACCGCAGCATCTTTCATTGCTTGTGCCTGGGGGATGGTGCGAGGAAAACCATCAAAGAGGTAGCCAGACGTGCAGTCATTCGCAGTCAGGCGTTCTTTGACGAGGTTAATGATGATGTCGTCACCCACAAGTCCACCGGCATCCATCACTTTTTTCGCAGATAGGCCTAGGGGTGTTCCGGCTTTCACGGCAGCACGGAGCATGTCACCGGTTGAAATCTGGGGGATGCCATAGTGCTTTGTAATGAACGCTGCCTGGGTGCCTTTCCCGGCCCCTGGGGGTCCCAACAAGATGATTCGCATGGTCTGCCTCTCCCCGTCTTTAAAGAGTCATTATAGAGAGCCTGGGTGGTCGCGTCCCGGTGCACTGCGGCGAGCGGCTAAACCCCCTGGTGCTCAGTCCAGAGGGCTCTCACGCGGGCTAGGTCCTCTGGCGTGTCGACACCGCCATGCGGCGCGGCCGCCGCTAGGTGAACCGCGATGAGGCGCCCCTTCCACAGCCAGCGGAGCTGCTCGAGCTGCTCTAGGCGTTCGATCGGCGCACTCGGCCAAGTGATGAATTCCGATAAGGCGCCGGCCCGAAACCCATAGATGCCGAGATGACGCATCATGGGTATCCCCGGGGTGTCCATGTTGGCGAGCGAGAGGCTTTGCAGCGTTGGCCATTGATCTCGGTGATAGGGGATCGGCGCGCGAGAGAAATAAAGTGCATGACCATCCTCGTTGCAGACGACTTTGACGACGTGAGGACTTCTTAAGCTGTCCTCGTCGCGGATGGGTGCCGCGGCGGTCGATACCGAAGCACGGGTGTCGTTCGCCAGGCGATCGGCCACGGCTGCGACAAGATGTGGATCCATCATTGGCTCATCTCCCTGCACATTCACGATCAACTGGTCTGATCGCGCCTGCATGCGCTGGCAGACTTCGGCGATTCGATCGGTGCCACTCGGGTGATCTGCGCGCGTGAGCACTGCTTCAAATCCGTATGCCGTCACGACGGAGACAATCTCTTGGTCGTCGGTGGCCACCACCACTTTCGCGGCGCCGCTTTTCGCAGCCTGCTCCGCGACACGAACAATCATCGGGCGACCATGAATGTCGGCCAGCGGTTTGTTGGGAAGTCTTGTCGAGGCCCGCCGCGCGGGAATCACAGCCCAGAAGTCCGAGGACACGGGTGGCCTAGCTGTTCGGGAGTGTTGGATCACTCATCGTCGCGATGTCGATTTTTTGAATCGGAAGCGCGCTGGATTCGACGAGATGTGGGATGCCGTCCACGACGGGGTAGCCAATTCCCTCTGCCTGGCAGATCAGCATCTGTCCGGATTTGCCGAGTTGTAGCGGTTGTTTGCAGACGGGGCAGGCGAGAATCTCAAGAAGTTTTGGGTCCATCCAACAGCCTTTTTAAAAAGTCAGCGTCTAGTACTGCGTCTCGTCTCAGCGCCCAGGCTCGATGCTGGATCGATGAGGGCTGATGGAAAAACTTTACCGCATCTTTCTCCGTCATCAGCACTAGGTCATAAGATTTTTCCTCGCATCGGCGGATCGTCTGTGACACAAGATCGCTGGCGTGATCCGCCAGTGCGAGGGTATCGAACGTGAGGCCCTGATCCGATAGCGTCTGAAAAAATTGACTCGGGGTCGCGATGCCAGCGACCGCGAGGATGGACTGATGTCTTGCCCGGTGAATTCCTACTGAGAAATCCTCCCACATGGACGGATCCTGCCAGTGGGCAATCGGGACCCAGCGATCGCTGGTCTGAGTCAATTGCCCTCTGCTCCTCGGAAGGGGGGCGCACTGCGTCATCGCAGTCGGGGCATCGTGGTCAATCCAATGATCGAAGAAGCGAAGACGATCAATTGGTTCGCGAAGCGGGCCTGCGGGAAGACAATGGCCGTTTCCGAACCCGCGCTGGTCGATCAGCACGAGACTGTCGTTCCAGGCGACTGATCGCTGTTGAAGACCGTCATCGAGTAACGCTACCTGAACGTCAGGAAAGGCTTCTTTGAGCAGTCGGACGCCTGCGTGACGATCGGAACCGACCACTACAGGCCGTTGTGTTCGCCAACAGAGGAGCCATGGCTCATCTCCGATATCCGCCGGGGTGACGGTGGTCAGTGACTCGGGTCTCACCAGTGTTGCTGGCTGGGTTTCTGCCTTGGATTTGTAGCCGCGAGAGATCATTCCAAAGGGAATTGACCGGAACGTGAGTGCGTTCGCCAGCGCAAGCGTGCAGGGAGTTTTTCCGGCGCCCCCTACGACAAGATTACCGATGGCGATCACCCGGACACCGGACACCCTTGGGGGCGAGAAGGCGCTGCCCCAGGCCTGACGAACTGCGATGACCAGCCGGTAAACCACCTCAAGAGCGCGAAGGCTCCACCGCAGTAAGGGCCCGATGCCTGGGCTGCCCCGGTTAAACCAGAAGTCCGTCAGACGGTCGGAGAAGGGCGGTCTTGTTGTGCGCTCCATGGCGTTGTGGATAAGGTTGTGGAAAGATCAGCCTCGTAGAGAATAAGGCTTGGTTATCGAGAACACCTAATTCTCAAGGCCCCAGAGATATCCCCCGAATTTGAAATAAAAGTCATTTAGAATCAAATAGTTATATATTTATTACGCGGTTTCCAAAGAATCCAGCTGCAAATAACTCAAATCGCCCGAAAACCCAGAGACTGTGGACATCTTCTTTCGTAGACCCATATTTTTCGGGCGTTTCACGGGTGTTTCACGCGCAAAGGCTCAGCCAAATTGTCTAGTCTGACGGTATCGGAATTAAATCGCGCGGTGGCGGGGAGCCTAGAGCGGAATTTTCCGCTCGTTCGGGTGCGCGGAGAGATTGCCTCGTTGACGAAAGCGGCCAGTGGCCATGTCTATTTTTCGTTGCGAGACGAAGGCGCAAGTGTCCGTGCGGTGATGTTTCGGGGACGTGCCGCCGGGCTCAGCTGGTCGATCAAAGAGGGAGACCAGGTCGAGGTCTCTGCAGTGGTCACTCTGTATGAGCCTCGGGGTGATTTTCAGATCCGGGTGGAGTCGATGGCGCTTGCGGGGCAGGGTGCCTTGTATGAGGCGTTTCTGGAGCGTAAAGCGCGGCTTGCGCGGGCGGGACTGCTCGATGAAGATCGCAAGCGGCCCTTACCCGGCTTTGTCAAAAGCGTTGGTCTTGTCACCTCGCTCGGAGCAGCAGCCTTAAGAGATGTGGTGGTGACCCTGACGACTCTGATGCCACGTTGCCGAATTCGTCTTTATCCAAGCCTCGTTCAGGGGGCGGATGCGCCCGAGATGCTGATTCGTCAGGTCACCGCTGCGGGCAATGACCCAGACAATGATTTGGTGTTGCTTGTCCGGGGTGGGGGAAGTCTTGAGGATCTCTGGGCGTTTAATGACGAGGCGCTTGCCTACGCGATCGCCGACTGTGGACTCCCCGTCATCGTGGGGGTCGGTCACGAAACGGACGTCACTATTGCGGATCTTGTGGCGGATCAGCGCGCTGCGACGCCGACGGCGGCTGCACAGTTGGTCGCCTCCTTAGACCAGCCCTGGGTGGAGGCAATTCAGGGCCTAGCCCATCGGATGCAATGGGCAGTCACGCGTCGATGGCAAACGGCACAACAGCGGCTTGACCAGCAGGCACTCCGTTTACGAAGTCCTCGCGATCAAATTCAGGATCGACGTCATCGACTCGTGGCGCTGGGTCTTGCCCTTCACGTGGGTACCGATCGCCGGCTGACAGCGGCTCGCGCTCGACTCGAAACCCTCTCAGCGACGCTGGCGGCGTTGGACCCCACGGCGATCTTGCAGCGTGGCTACGCAATGGTCTTGGATGATCAGCAACAGGTCGTCGCCGATGCTGGGGGTGTCGCCGCCGGCCAACATCTCACGGTCCGGCTGGCCAAAGGCCTGTTGGATGTCCGGGTTCAGGGTGCCCAATCGGATGAGCACCCGGGATAAAATTCGGCCTCCCTCACTGTTGTTGAACAAAGGAATCAAACCTCATGGAACACACCTTGCCCGCCTTGCCCTACGCGATGGATGCATTGCAGCCCCACATCTCAAAAGAGACGCTGGAGTTTCACTACGGTAAACACCACCAGACCTATGTCACGAACCTGAACAACCTGATCAAGGGAACTGAGTTTGAAAGCAGCAGCCTTGATGAGATTGTGAAGAAGTCCTCGGGCGGTGTCTTCAATAACGCCGCACAGATCTGGAACCACACCTTTTATTGGAATTCGTTGTCTCCTAAAGGAGGCGGCAAACCCTCTGGCGCGCTTGCTGCTGCCATTGATGCAAAGTGGGGGTCATTCGATGCATTTAAGGAAGCGTTTACCAAGAGTGCAGTCGCAAACTTTGGTTCAAGCTGGACTTGGCTGGTCAAAAAGGCAGATGGAAGCCTGGATATCGTGAATACCAGCAATGCGGCAACACCCTTGACGACTGCAGATCGTCCGCTGCTGACCTGTGACCTTTGGGAGCACGCGTATTACATCGACTATCGCAACCGCCGGCCTGACTACCTTGGCGCGTTCTGGTCTTTAGTGAACTGGGACTTCGCTGCGAAGAATTTCGCCTAAGCGTTTCCTAAGGGCGTTGAAACGGGGCGCCAGAAATGGTGTCCCCGACCAATACCCCGCGCTTCTTAAACCAGCCTTGTTCCATTTCTAGTGCGAATCGAACGGGCTGAGCCGCGCAGTGACTGTCCTCTGAGAAGGGGGTCATATCAGCAAAGTTCACGATGCGTCCCGCATCATCAATAAAGGCAATGGTGAGGGGAAGGGGCGTATTTTTCATCCAGAAGCATTGTCGATCAGGTCGTTCGAACACGAAGAGCATGCCGTGATTCATGGGGAGACTCTTTCGACCCATGAGACCCATCGCCCGCTGTTCAGGCGTCTGGGCGAGCTCTGCAGTGACTTGGAAAAACCTGACGGTTAGCGGTGTTGTCGGTAGCTGCGCAATGACGCTCGGTGAAGACAACAGCAGAAGTAGTGACAACGTTAGACGAAGCATCTTGATTTTTTCGGAACGGGTGGCGGATCAGTGTTGACTATGCCGCAAAAAGAAAAGGCAGGAAATCCTGCCTTTTCAAGTTCAAGGCCGCTTGGATTGCTCCGCTGCGGCCACGAGAACGCTGATTTACTTCTTCTCAGCTTTTTTCTCGTCTTTCTTCTCAGCTTTTTTCTCAGCCTTCTTCTCTTCTTTCTTCTCTTCCTTCTTAGCAGGAGCAGCAGCCTTCTCGTCCTTCTTAGCAGGAGCAGCAGGTGCCTGAGCGAAAGCAACAGTTGCGAAAGCGCCAGCAATCATGGCAGCGATCAGTTTTTTCATGGTATTTCCTCTTATCGATAAGTGAAAAATAGAGCTCCCCCACCTAAGGGACAGCTCGAAACGGCAAACTTGCCGCCTCGGATGATACAACGTGGCATGAGGGTTTTTGGTTGACAGCCACCCCAACCGGGTCCGGCGGGGGGCAGAAAACAAAAACCCCGGGGTCGCCCACGGGGTTTTTGTCTGAGATTAACTATCTGATTCTGCCTTTTGAGGGGCAGACGGGACAGTCAATCAGGCGATCGGAGTAATGTTCGACGCCTGTTTGCCTTTCGGGCCCTGAACGATATCGAACTGGACCTTCTGACCCTCTTTCAGCGAACGAAAGCCACTGGTGGCAATTGCTGAAAAGTGCGCGAACACATCTTCTCCACCCTCATCGGGGGTGATGAAACCGAAACCTTTTGCGTCGTTAAACCACTTGACTGTACCCGTAGACATCTAATCTTCCTTCATAAAGAACCGCGCACTCCAGAACCCCGGCCCTATGCCGAGGCGCCACATATGCGTCATGACAGCAGCATGCACTAAAGACCAGGAAATTTCCCGCCCCTTCAGCACTCCTTGAATATAGGGAAAAGGTTTTGGTTTGTCTAGCCTCGCAAAAGGCTAACCATGTCTTTAGAATGGAAGTTGTTATGAAAACGGTTCTTTTTGATGTTTTTTCAAGTGGCCCAGAAAAGGGGGACGACCCAGCAGGGCCGCCGGGCGGGGGTTCGGCAGCCGTTCTTGAGCGACAGGCTGAAAAAACGAAGACGCCACCGCTCTACCAGGTACTGTTGTTAAATGACGACTTCACCCCGATGGAATTTGTGGTTGTTGTCCTGCAAAAATTCTTTCTGATGGACCTCGATAAGGCAACCCATGTCATGCTGACGGTGCACCGCGAGGGTCGGGGAGTCTGTGGCGTCTATACCCGGGACGTAGCCTCAACGAAGGTAGAGCTTGTGAGTAATTTTGCCCGGATGCATCAACATCCTTTGCAGTGCGTCATGGAGGAAGCATGATTTCCCAGGAATTAGAAGTGAGCCTTCATATGGCCTTTGTAGAGGCCCGACAGCAGCGACATGAGTTCATCACGGTCGAGCATCTGCTGCTGGCACTGCTCGATAACCCGTCTGCCGCAGAGATTCTGAAGGCGTGCGCAGCAAACATCGATGAGCTGCGCAAGACGCTGACACAGTTTATTTCGGATAACACCCCGATCATCCAGGGGCCCGACGATGTCGATACCCAGCCCACGCTTGGATTTCAACGCGTGATTCAGCGCGCGATCATGCACGTGCAGTCGACGTCCAACGGGAAAAAGGAAGTCACTGGCGCCAACGTGCTCGTGGCGATCTTTGGTGAGAAAGATTCCCATGCGGTTTACTTCCTGCATCAACAGGGCATTACGCGTCTGGATGTTGTGAACTTTATTGCGCATGGGATTACCAAGGCACCGCAGTCTCCGGCCAGTGGCGCAGAGGAATCAGCCAATGCTGAGTCCGCAGACTCAGGCGGTGCGGCACAAGCCAGTCAGCCGCAGCAGCCGACGCCGCTGGATCAGTACACCGCGAATCTGAATGAGCTCGCGCGTAAAGGAAAGATTGATCCGTTGATCGGTCGTGAACAAGAAGTCGAGCGGGTCATTCAGGTGCTCTGTCGTCGGCGTAAAAACAATCCGTTGTTGGTTGGCGAGGCGGGCGTTGGCAAGACTGCGATTGCCGAAGGACTTGCGCGTCGCATTATTGAAAAAGATGTTCCCGAGATCTTGGAGCAGGCGACGGTCTATTCGCTCGATATGGGCGCCTTGCTGGCAGGAACCAAGTATCGTGGCGATTTTGAGCAGCGACTCAAGGCCGTGCTCAAGCAGCTGAAGGCGGATGCGCATGCGGTCCTTTTTATTGACGAGATTCATACCCTGATTGGGGCGGGGTCCGCCTCTGGCGGGACGCTCGATGCGTCGAATCTCCTCAAGCCCGCGCTGTCGTCTGGCGCGTTGCGCTGCATTGGGGCCACAACGTATAACGAGTACCGTGGGATTTTCGAAAAAGACCATGCGTTGTCGCGTCGTTTCCAAAAGATCGATGTCGTCGAGCCCACGGTTGAACAGACTGTCCAGATTCTGAAAGGGCTGAAGTCACGATTTGAAGAGCATCACGGCGTGAAGTATTCAGCGGCGGCGCTGAGCTCTGCTGCCGAGCTCTCTGCCAAATACATTAATGATCGTCACCTGCCGGATAAGGCGATTGATGTGATCGATGAGGCGGGCGCCGCCCAGCGGATTCTCCCGAAGAGTCGTCAGAAGCGAACGATCGGCAAGTCAGAGATTGAAGAAATTGTCTCGAAGATTGCCCGCATCCCGCCTGCAACGGTGAATACCGATGACCGTCAGGTCTTGGCGCGTCTGGAGATGAACCTTAAAAGTGTGGTCTTTGGTCAGGATCCAGCGATTGAGGCGCTTTCTGCAGCCATCAAAATGTCGCGCTCTGGCCTTGGCAAGATTGATAAGCCGATCGGGTCATTCTTGTTTTCCGGACCGACAGGTGTTGGGAAGACCGAGGTGGCCAAGCAGCTCGCCTATGTATTGGGGATTGAGCTGATCCGATTTGATATGTCGGAGTACATGGAGCGTCATGCGGTATCTCGTCTGATCGGTGCACCTCCGGGATATGTGGGATTTGATCAGGGCGGGCTGCTTACAGAAGCAGTCACTAAGAAGCCGCATGCGGTATTACTGCTCGACGAGATCGAGAAGGCGCACCCCGATATTTTCAATGTCTTGCTACAGGTGATGGACCACGGGACCCTGACCGACAACAACGGTCGCAAGGCGGATTTCCGAAACGTGATCATCATCATGACACGAACGCGGGCGCTGAGACGCTGAATAAGCGCACGATCGGCTTTTCGAATGCGCGTGAGGCGGGTGACGAGATGCAGGACATTAAGCGCATGTTCACGCCGGAGTTCCGCAATCGTCTCGATGCCATCGTTTCGTTTAAGTCGCTCGACACTGACATCATCATGCGTGTCGTCGACAAGTTCCTGATCGCGTTGGAGCAGCAGCTTCAAGAGAAAAAGGTTGAGGTCAGTTTTGCTGAAGAGCTGCGTGCCTTCCTCGCACGGAAGGGATTCGATCCGCAGATGGGAGCGCGTCCGATGCAGCGTCTCATTCAGGATGTGATTCGCAAGGCACTTGCGGACGAGCTGCTCTTTGGGCGTCTTGTCTCGGGGGGGAGAGTCCACATTGCGATGGATCCGAGTGATGCAGATCGCGTTCTCTTGGAATTTCCCCAGGACGAGACACGCGGATCTCCGCCCAACCCGTCAAGTCGCGACACGCCTGAGCTGGTCGTCTAGTCACACAGCGCTCGTGTAAATCGAGCAGCTTGATCGTCGTCGGGGAGACGACGATGATCACTACGCGCTCCTACAGGGTTTTGCTGCGTCGCAGAAATGCTTTGCGAAAACCCTGCATAGGCGCCCCCCTCTTTTTCTGCGAGAATCCGGATGCAGGAATACACCATCTTCAGAGGAGGAGATCTATGCGCAAGTCCCTTGCCATTGCAGCCGTTTTCGGGGCGGCGACCCTAGCCCCCCAGGCGCCGGTTCAGGCCCAAGATTTCAGCAAAATCCGTTACCTTGCCGCGAACTGTGCGAACTGCCACGGCACCAATGGTCGCAGCGTTGGTGTGATGGAGTCTCTCGCGGGGTATGACAAAGAAAAGTTCATTACCAATATGAAAGAGTTCCGAAGCGGCGATAAGCCGGCGACCTTGATGCATCAGTTGGTCAAGGGATATACCGATCAGCAGATTGCTGACCTGGCTGCCTATTTTGCTGCGCAGAAAAAGAAGTAATTGCGCGAACTTATCGAGGAGAACTCTATGACAACGACATTTAAACATCGCCGCGACCTTCTGAAGATTGGTGCTGCAGGGGTAGCGGTGACCGCAGCAGGCGGTCTTACGGGCTGTGCCACCATTGAAATGGCCGCGAGCGCGCCTCCGAAGAAAATCGGCCGTGTGATCGTGATTGGTGGCGGTTATGGCGGGGCCACCGCTGCGAAGTACATCAATGAGTGGTCGGGTGGCGCGATTGAGGTCTACCTGATCGAACGTGAGCGCAACTTCGTCTCTTGCCCGATTTCTAATTTGGTGCTGGGCGGTGTCCAGACCATGGAGACGATCACCCATTCGTATGCCAAGTTGAAGGATCGTGGGATCGTTGTGATCAACGACGAGGTGACCGGTATCGATCCGGTGAAGAAGAAGGTTTCTCTGAAGAAGATTCAAGACCTTGACTACGATCGGTTGGTCGTCTCACCAGGAATTGACTTTAACTTTGATGCCGTTGCTGGGCTCAATGCCGAGGCGCAGAAGACGATTCTGCATTCATGGAAGGCGGGCCCACAGACGATGGCGCTGCGTCAGCAACTCGACGCCGTTCCCAATGGCGGGGTCTATGTCTTGTCGATCCCGAAGGCACCGTATCGCTGCCCTCCTGGCCCCTATGAGCGCGCCTGTCAGGTAGCGAACCTGTTTAAGTCCAAGGGCAACACGCGAAGCAAAGTCGTCATCATGGACGCGAACCCCGACATTCAGTCGAAGAAGGCACTCTTTATGAAGGCCTGGGCCGATCTCTATCCAGGCATGATTGAGTACAACGCCAATATGGTCGTGAATGAAGTCGACCTGAAAGGCAAGCGTCTGATGACGGAAACGGGCGACCGGATTCAAGGGGATGTGCTGAACGTTGTGCCGCCTCACCGCGCAGGCGACATTGCTCATCAGGCCGGTCTGGTTACCGTGAATAAGCTCTGGTGCGGAGTGGACTGGGTGACGATGGAGTCCCTGGCCCACAAGAATATCCATGTGCTTGGGGATGCAACCTTTGCGGCGCCCGCGATGCCGAAATCGGGTCATATGGCCAATCAGCACGGTAAGGCTGCCGCCGCTGCAATCGTTGAACTCATGAATGGACGTTCACCGGTTGCGCCCATGATGGCTAACACCTGTTACAGCTTCGTTGATAGCAAGACGGTGGTCCATGTGGCCAGCGTTCACGCGTACGACGAGAAGGACAAGACCATGAAGGCGGTTCCTGGGTCAGGGGGGGTTAGCAGCCGCGCCTCTGAGATCGAGGGTCGGTTCGCCATGGGATGGGCACGCAATATCTGGGCAGATATGCTGACCTAATCCCCCTTGAGGCAACGCCCGGTCGATGGGCTATCGCCTCTCTTTCCGCAAAACTTCGGGCATGATTCGGTTTTTCGTCATGCCCGATTTTTTTGTCCCGAGGTTTTCATCAATGAGCAGTCCCGCCCCCGTCCCGGTAAATGCCCTTGCTGCGCTGAAACAGTTCACCGTCGTTGTTGCCGACTCGGGTGATTTTCAGGCTATTCGTGTGCATCAGCCTCAGGATGCGACGACTAATCCGAGTCTGATTATTCGTGCACTCGAGCAGCCGCAGTATGCTGACTTGCTCCAACAGGTGAAGCGGGCTTGTGCTGATCGTCCGATCGCTGATCGAGCACGAGAGGTGCTTGTCGCTTTTGGTCGTGAAATCCTCAAGGTTATTCCGGGGCGCGTGTCGACCGAAGTGGATGCGCGACTTGCGTTTGATACGGACGCCACCGTGGCCGAGGCCGAGGCCATCATTCAGGCCTATCGAGCACATGGGTGTGATCCTTCTCGTATTCTCATCAAGGTCGCGGCGACTTGGGAGGGGATCCGCGCGGTTCGCCTGCTGGAGCGACGGGGAATCGCCTCTAACGTCACCCTGATTTTTCATCCGATGCAGGCCGCTGCTGCTGCGGATGCTGGCGCAACCTTGATCTCACCTTTTGTCGGTCGCATTACTGATTGGTACAAGAAACAGGGTCGCGTCTGGGATCGGCCGCAAGACGATCCTGGTGTGCAGTCAGTCGCTGTGATCTACCAGTATCTGAAGCAACGTGGCTACGCAACGCAGGTGATGGGTGCGAGTTTCAGGACTGTTGAGCAGGTGCTGGCGCTTGCGGGCTGCGATCTGCTGACCGTCAGTCCGGAACTGTTGCAACAGCTGGGATCCATGCCGGTTCCGACGGATTTTGTGCGACGACTTGACCCGACGACGACGACCCTGACCGCCTCCGAGAGTTTCCTCTTGACCGAGCAGAACTTTCGATTCGTACTGAATGACGATCCGATGGCCTCTGAAAAATTGGCTGATGGTATTCGCCTGTTCGTTCAGGCGGGTCGCGACCTTGATGCAAGGCTAGTCTGATGCTGCTCTTTGCACTGACCGTTCTGGTCTCAAGCTTTCTGCTGTTTCTGGTGCAGCCGATCATTGCAAAGCAGATCGTGCCCTGGTTTGGGGGATCTGCTGCAGTCTGGACGACCTGTTTGGCGTTCTTTCAGATGGTACTGCTGGCCGGCTATGCCTATTCCGATGCCGTTCAGCGACTCAAGCCCAAAGCACAGACAATGCTTCACCTGGTGCTACTGGTCATCAGTTTATTGGCGCTGCCGATTGTTGCGGGGGACCAGTGGAAGCCTGCAGGGGACGAAGATCCATTCTGGCGAATCCTCGGACTGTTGTTAGTGACGATTGGCCTTCCGTACTTCATGCTGTCGACGACGGGTCCGCTCATTCAATCTTGGTTCGCTCGCGAGCAACGGGATCCAGCAGTTGCAAAGCGTGCATATCGACTCTTTGCGCTCTCTAACTTTGGGTCTCTACTTGGGTTGTTGGCGTACCCTTTTGCCATCGAGCCTTGGGTCTCGACTCGACTTCAGGCCACCACTTGGAGTGCCTTCTATGGGCTCTTCGTCATTCTGACGGCGGTCGTCGCCGTACGGTCGTCTCGACGGGGGCAGGTCACTGTCGATCCAGTGCATTCGCAGGATCCCGCGCCATCGAACACCGCGCCTGATCGCCAAGTCGTTCGTCCTGTCGTCTCAGATCTCGTGTTGTGGTTTGCCCTGTCGGGACTTGCCACGATCTTGCTGTTATCGATCTCCAGCCACATTACGCAGAATGTCGCGTCGATTCCATTTCTCTGGGTCGTCCCGTTGTCGTTATATCTCTTGACCTTTGTTGTGGCCTTCGAGGGACGCGGCGGGCGTGGCTGGTATTCCCGAGACACGATGATGCTGCCGGCCTTGCTCTTGGCAGGATTTATGGCCTGGGGTCTCGTTACCGATCACGGCATCTTAGACATTGATATTGCGATACCGCTTTATTTAACGGGTCTTTTTCTCGCTTGTCTTTTCTGTCATGGTGAACTTGCTGCAGCCAAACCACACCCGCAGTTTCTGACGCGGTTTTATTTTGTGATCGCCTTAGGCGGTGCCGCTGGTGGTGTGTTCGTCTCGTTGGTTGCCCCACGCGTGTTCTCGTCGTATTGGGAACTCCCACTGGCCTTGATGTTGATTGGTTTTCTGGGGATCTGGGTCGGACTTCGTCACGGAAAGGGTCCGCTGCAGAAGGTCTTTGTGGGTGGCAGTCTCGTGAGCCTTGTGGTCTGTGGCTATTACGCCGGTGCATTTCAGCGGGATGCGGCAAGCGGCAGTATCTACGCCGCGAGAAATTTTTACGGCACGCTCAAGATCACGGATCGCGAATATTCCGGTGGCATCGAGCCGGTGCGTCGACTGGTGCATGGCGTCATCCTGCATGGGCTGCAGGATTTGAACCTGGATTTCCGTCAGGAGGCGACCACTTATTACGGAGAGTCTTCGGGTGTTGGACTGGCGATTCGCCACTATGCCAAGGCGTCACCAAGCGGTATTCGTGTCGGCGTGATTGGGCTGGGGGTTGGAACGCTGGCGCGGTTTGGTCGACCCGGCGACCAGTATCGAATGTATGAAATCAATCCGCTTGTGATTGATGTTGCCCAGTCGTATTTTAGTTATCTGAAAGAGTCCCCTGCGACCGTGTCGTTTGCATTGGGAGACGCACGTCTTGTGCTTGAGCGAGAGCCAGCACAGCAGTTCGATGTCTTGGTCGTAGATGCCTTTTCGAGCGATTCCATTCCGATTCACCTGATGACGCGTGAGGCCCTTGCGGTCTACCGTCGACATCTTGCACCGAATGGCGTCATCGCCTTTCATGTGACCAATCGATATCTGGACCTCGCGCCGGTGGTTCAACAACTCGCTGGCGAGGTTGGCCTCGCCGCGGCACTCGTCTCGGATAATCCGATCGTGGATCCCCGAGGGGTACTTGCGCTCTCTGATTGGGTGTTAGTGACCGACAATAGTGATCTGCTGCGCGAGCCGGAGATTGTGGCCAAACGACATCGCGTCTTGCCGATACCTGGACTCTCGCCTTGGACAGATGACTTTAATAACCTTTTTCGGGTGTTGAAGTAACCGCTGCGCGCATTGATATCGCCGCTGCGCGCGTCACCGCAATTTATCGGGTGCCGGTGCTTCCAAATCCGCCGGCACCGCGATCAGTCTCGGAGAATTCCGTGACAATATTGAAAGCGACTTGTTGCACAGGGACGATTACCAGCTGCGCAAGCCTTTCCATCGGATTGAGTACGAATGCGGAATGGCCTCGGTTCCAGGCAGAGACCATTAACGGGCCTTGGTAGTCGGCATCAATGAGTCCGACCAGGTTTCCAAGAACAATCCCGTGTTTATGTCCAAGTCCCGAGCGCGGCAGGATCATTCCTGCATAGCCAGGATCGGCGATGTAAATTGCGAGTCCGGTTGGAATGAGTTCGGTCTGTCCCGGCGCCAGGGTGATGGGAGCGTCGATACAGGCACGCAGATCTAGTCCCGCCGAGGCGGCAGTCGCATAGGAGGGAAGTTGATCCTGCATTCTTGGATCAAGAATTTTTACATCGATCTTCATGAGGACATTCCTTCTTGGCGAAGCCGTTGGGCAATGCGAAAGATTAGCCCTCGGGCGAGGGTGTGTTTATCGGCACGAGCGACAGACTCGCAGCCATTCTCATCGCAGAGGAGAAGTTCATTATCGTCTGCACCAAATGTATCCGGCCCGATGTTGCCCACAATCAGCGGCACGCGCTTGCGAGCACGTTTTTCGGGCAGTCGTTCACGAAGGCTCTCTGCCGACCCGGTTTCGGCTGCAAATCCCACGCAGTAGGGGGCGTTAGGAAGCGCTGCAATCGTGGCCAGAATATCGGGGTTTTCCAGCCACTCGACCGAGCGCAGATCAACCCCGCTTACTTTTTTCATTTTCTCTGAAGCCGCTTGGGCAGGCCGCCAGTCCGCGACCGCAGCCACGCCAATAAAAAGGTCTTGCGGCTGGGCTGTCTGGACGGACAGGACCGCCTCATGCATCTCCAGCGCCGTCGTGACATCGATTCGTTTCACCTGATCAGGTGTGGGCAGATGTACCGGACCTGCGATGAGGGTGACCATCGCGCCTGCCTGCTGCGCCGCCTGGGCAACGGCGAAGCCCATCTTTCCAGAGGATCGGTTGGTCACCCCGCGGACGGGGTCGATCGGCTCAAAGGTGGGGCCCGCAGTAATCAGCACCGATTTGCCTTGAAGTACGCCTCGGATATTGGGGCCCTCGGTGACGGGGCGCGCGGTCGAGGGTCGATGTAGAAAGTCGATGATGCTTTTCAAAAGTTGATCGGGCTCCAGCATCCTTCCGTCCCCAACTTCGCCACAGGCCTGGGCACCGGATCCGGGGCCAAGCAGTTCGGCACCATCTTGTTGAACCTGGTGCACTGCGCGCTGATTGGCCGGATTGGTCCACATCTGTCGGTTCATCGCGGGGGCGATCAGTAGAGGAATTTCTCGGGCACTGCAGAGCGTGGTTAATAGATCGTTGCACTGACCCGAGGCGAGCCGTGCGATGAAATCCGCGCTGGCAGGCGCCACCACAATGAGATCGGCCTCTCGTGTGAGATCGATATGGGGCATGGCATTCCCCGGGCCACTGACTTCCGGTGACTCCCAGGCGCTGGTGTAGACGGGGCGTCCGGACAATGCCTGAAAGGTGGTAGGGGTCACAAAGTGTGTTGCAGCCTGTGTCATGACCACCTGGACCGTCGCGCCTTGGTCTTGTAAGCGTCGAACGAGTTCACAAGTCTTGTAGGCAGCGATACCACCGGTCACGCCCAGGAGAATGTGACGATGACGAAGTGGCAATGCGGTGGGTGAGGTCGGTTGGGTCATGGGTTCATCCTCGTCGAACTCTCAAGACCTCGTCAAGTATGAGACTGATTGCACCGATCGTGATGTAGCTATCGGCGAGATTGAACGCAGGCCAGTGCAACCCTGCATAGTGCCAGTCGATGAAGTCGACGACATAACCCCAGGTGGTTCGATCAATGGTGTTGCCGATCGCACCTGAAATGATGAGGCTTGCCGATAACGCGAAGAGCCGCTGATGCGCCTGGCGCCAGAGCATCGTCCCTAAAATCGCGACCGCCGCAACGCCGAGGGCAATAAAAAACCATCGTTGCCAGCCACTGGCATCCGCGAGAAAACTAAAGGCGGCCCCGGTGTTGTGAACCCTGACGATATTGAACCAGCTGGTGACGACCGTCTGCTCCCCTAGCGCATACTGGTTCACGATGATGAGCTTCGTGATCTGATCCAGGCCAATCAGGAGCAGAATGACCAAAAGCCATCGACTGGCAATGGCACGGCTGCGCTGGTTACGCGGCGGCACGAGACTCTCCGCTGCCAAATAGATTTGAGACGCATCGACTGCAGAGCAGTGGGTGGTTCTTATCCTGTCCGACGTCGGGTCGGAGATGCCAGCAGCGACCACACTTCGGATCTGTGAGGGGCGTGATACTCACCTCGACTGCGGTCGGCGCGACCGATGGATTCACGGTAACGCTCGCGGCAGAGGTAATCAGCACAAATTTCAGTCCATCGCCGAGGCTGAGCAGGGTGGATCCGATAGCCTCACCGGTCGATAACGTCGCCCGCGCCTGCAGGGATGAGCCGACACGGCCTGCCTCGCGTTCGACCTCGATCGCGCGGAGTACCTCGGCGCGAACGCTCCGAATGGACTCCCATTTCTCGATCAGCGCACTGGCCTGCTGGATCTCTGGAAACCGGTAGGCGGATTCTTCAAAGACTGTCTCTGCCCCTGACTTGCCGTGTAGGCTCTGCCAGGCTTCGTTCGCCGTAAATACAAGAAAGGGCGATAAGCACCGTGTTAACGACTCGGTAATGTGCCAGAGCGCCGTCTGTGCCGCACGTCGCGGCTGCGAGTCTGCTCGGCTCGTATACAGACGATCTTTCAGAATATCGAGATAAAACGCACCGAGATCCTCCGAGCAGAAGCTGACAAGTCGACTGACGGCGGGATGAAAGACGTATCGGTCGTAGTCCTGCATGACCTCTTGCTGGACCTGTGCCGCGCGTGCAATTGCATAACGATCGATCTCCAGCAGTTGTTCGGGGGGCAGAAGATCATTCTTTGGATCAAAGTCGCTCAGGTTGCCCAGCAAGAAATAAAGCGTGTTCCGCAGGCGTCGATACGACTCTACGACGCGTTTTAAGATCGTATCGGAGATCGATAGTTCGCCCGAGTAATCGGTGCTGGCGACCCAGAGTCGCAGAATGTCTGCGCCGAGGGTGTCCGATACCTTCTGAGGGGCGATGACGTTACCCATCGATTTGCTCATCTTATGGCCGTTGCCGTCCACGACGAATCCATGGGTTAACAGGGCCTTATAGGGTGGCACGCCATTGATCATGCAGCTCGTCAAAAGCGATGAATGAAACCATCCACGATGTTGATCGCTGCCTTCGAGGTAGAGGTCTGCTGGGAAGTGCGAATCGGTCTTATGCGAACCGCGCAGAACAGTCTCATGCGTCGATCCGGAGTCAAACCAGACATCGAGAGTGTCGGGGTTTTTGACATAGTCCTTCGCCTGGGCACCAATCAGGTCTTCGACGGTCATTTTCTGCCAGGCTTCGATGCCGTCTCGCTCTACGGCCTGGGCGACCTTCTCTAAGAGTTCAGGTGTGTTGGGATGGAGTTCACCGGTTTCCTTGTGAACCAGGAACGCCATTGGAACTCCCCATTGACGCTGACGTGACAAGGTCCAGTCGGGCCGGTTGGCAATCATCGCGGCCAGGCGCGCCTTGCCCCACTCCGGAAAGAAGGCTGTTGCCTCGACCCCTGAGAGCGCCGATTCACGCAGGGTTGGTCCGCCATCGTGCGGTCGAATATCCATGCCCGCGAACCACTGGTTGGTGGCGCGAAAGATCACCGGCGTCTTGTGGCGCCAGCAGTGCATATAGCTGTGCTGATAGCGTTCGGAATGCATGAGTGACCCGACCTGTGCAAGGGTCTGCACGATCTTGGGGTTTGCATCCCAGATCATCATGCCGCCAAAGAGCGCAAGGCTATCGGCGTATCGGCCATCCCCCAACACAGGCCGAAGAATCTGGTCGTCCGAGAGTCCGTCCGCCTTACAAGAGAGAAAGTCATCAACGCCATACGCAGGGGCGGAGTGGACGATGCCCGTGCCCGACTCAAGGTTGACGTAGTCCGCCAGGATGACCTTCGATCGACGAGCGAATCCCGCATCTGCTTCCGCCAGTGGGTGTTGGAAATGAAGGCCTGCTAACTGCTCGCCGCGACAGTGACCGACGACCTCTCCAGTGAGTCCCCAATTCGCGAGGCAGGCGGCAACACGCTCCTTCGCCAGAACGATTGCGGCAAATCGTTGGTTCGGCGGGAACTTGCGACTGGCAGCATCCTCGGTAGTGCCGGTGATCCGAACGAGGGCATATTCGAATTCGGGGTGGATGTTCAGCGCCTGATTGGCGGGGAGTGTCCAAGGCGTTGTCGTCCAGATCACGATTGCGCAGTCATGGCCAAGCGAATTTGCCGCCAGGCCGAAACACTGCTCGAGTGATCGTTTGGTTTCCTCGGGCGCTTGGAAGGCGACATCCACTGCAGGATCTGTCTTGTCGGCATACTCGACTTCTGCCTCGGCCAGGGCGGAGCCGCAGTCGAAACACCAGTTCACGGGCTTGAGTCCGCGAAAGACAAAGCCTTTTTCAAGGATTTTCTTTAGGGCGCGCAGTTCGTTCGCTTCGTTTTCTGGCGCCATCGTTTTGTAGGGGCGATCCCATTCCCCAAGGACGCCCAGGCGAATGAAGTCACGCCGCTGACGCTCGATCTGCTCCTCGGCATAGGCCCGTGACTTCTGCTGGACTTCCTGGGTTGCCAGACCTTTGCCGTACTTCTTCTCGATTTGAATTTCGATCGGCATGCCATGACAGTCCCATCCCGGTACATATCGCGCATCAAAGCCTGCGAGTGTCTTTGCCTTGACGATCATGTCTTTCAGAATTTTGTTGACGGCATGACCAATGTGGATATCCCCGTTGGCATAGGGCGGACCATCATGCAGGACAAAGAGCGGGCGGCCTGCACAGCGGGTGCGAATCCGTTGGTAGACACCGTGTGTCTGCCAGTCATTCACCCATTGCGGCTCTCGCTTGGCGAGGTCGCCTCGCATGGGAAAGTCGGTTTTTGGCAGGTTTAGGGCCTGATCGGTTTCGGGAATTGTAGGTTTAGACATGGTGAGCAAGCGTTTCGCGAGCCTGGCTCGCATCGATTTCAATTTGTCGGATCATCGCATCAAGGCTGTCATAGCGGGCCTCATTGCGAAGTTTTTGGTGAAAGGTGACGTCAATCATCTGGCCGTAAGCATCCCCCGCCCAGTCAAAGAGATGCACCTCTAGGAGCAGTGCGCCATCGTTTTCTACGACTGGTCGTCGGCCGAGACTGGCCACGCCCGTCAGTGTCTTCTCACCAAGTCCACGCACCGTCACCGCAAACACTCCCGAGATCAATAGATCATCGGGCACGCGCAGGTTGAGTGTCGGAAAGCCGAGGGTACGTCCGAGCTTACGTCCGTGAATCACGCGCCCACAGAGCGAATAGGGGCGGCCCATGAGGGTGCTGGCCTGAGCGAAGTCTCCTTGGCTGAGCGCTGCTCGCAACGCCGTGCTCGACGCACGAAGCCCATCCATAAAGACTGGTTCAAGACGCTCAATGGACCAGTCGAAAGAAGCGCCTGCTGTCTGCAAGGACTGGGCATCTCCTTGCCGTTGAGCCCCAAACCTAAAGTCGTCTCCGATCACGATGTGCTTTGCGGATAGTGTTGTGTGAAGAAACTGTTCCATAAAGTCGGCGGCCGACAGACGGGCGAGTGCTGTCCGAAAGGGCAACACCCAGAGCTCGTCCACACCGTGCGCTTGCAGGGCTTGGGCTTTGTCTCGTAATCCCTGGATACGCTTGGGCGCGGTGGCGGGGCTGAAAAAAACCTTTGGATGGGGTTCAAAGGTGACCACTGCGATCGGGTGCTGATGCAGGGCGCCGAGCGCCTTCGCCCGGGCGAGCAGGGCCTGATGACCCAGGTGAACGCCATCGAAGTTTCCAATGGTGATCACCCGACGTCTCGGGCTGGCCCGACGTGGAGAAATTCCTCGAAAAATCAGCATGTTAAGGGGTGAAGGCGCCCGTTGCGTCAAACCTTGAATTATAGGGTGCCGGTAGAATACGTCCCTATGAAACGCCTAGTCATCCTGATCTCTGGACGAGGGTCGAATCTCGAGGCGATTCTTGAGCAGATTCGTGCCCAGGGCTGGCCGATTGAAGTGGCGCAGGTGATTTCCAATGAGCCTAATGCGGCGGGCCTGGCGGTCGCCCAGTCTTACGGCGTGCCGGGGCAGGTCTTGCCTTCCAAAGCCTTTGTGGACCGCGAAGCCTATGACCTGGCGCTCGCGCAAAGGATTGAGGGCTATCAGCCGGATCTCGTGGTGCTGGCTGGCTTTATGAGGATTCTGTCGCCCAGCTTTTGCCAGCGGTTTGCCGGGCGACTGATTAATATTCATCCCTCCTTGTTGCCCGCATTTAAGGGGCTCAAGACGCATGCTCAGGCGCTCGCAGCCGGCGTTGTATTGCATGGATGTACGGTTCATGCGGTGACACCAGAACTTGACCATGGGCCAATCCTTGCCCAGGCGGTGTGCCCCGTTTTTCTAAATGACACAGTGGAGTCGCTCGCAACAAGGGTCCTCGAGATGGAACATCAGCTCTATCCCAACGCGATTGCCGGCATTCTCTCGGGTCGTTTTGTTCTCGAGAATGGCCGCTGGATAGATCAAGGTGTTTCTGAATTTGGAGGAGCTTTTTCAAGATGGCACGTGCACCCAAGCCTGTAACGCGGCTCAACCTGCTCGAGTCCCTGGTGTCGGAAGTGCTCCGACTTGAGGCGCCCGCAGATACAGTGATCTCGCAGTTTTTTAAACGTCATCCCGAGATGGGGTCGCGTGATCGCGGTTTCTTTGCCGAAGCGGCCTGGACGGTGCTGCGGCATCGTTCATGGTTTCAGTTTCTATCGACAGCAGGGAGTGGGTCGCTTCACCGCCGACTCGCGATTCTTGCGCTGGTTGATCAGGGACGCCTGACATCTGTAGACCGAGAGCTCACGGCACAGGAGCGAGACTGGCTAGTACACGCCGATCAGGTGAGATTGACCCAGGTGGATCCCGCGGTTCGCGAGAGTCTTCCGTCTTGGTTATTGGAAGACTGGTCGCATCGTCTCGGGAATGAGGAGGCGCTTCGTCTTGCGCGAACATTGAACCAGCCCGCGCCGCTCGATCTTCGGGTCAACACGCTGCTGGCCAAGCCCGATCAGGCGTTGGCAGCGCTTGCGCAGGATGGCATTGACGGACAACTGCATCCGGTAATCCCAGAGGCAATTCGCCTCTCTGGGAAGCCTGCCTTACAGCGGGCCAAAGCATTTACTGCCGGCTGGGTCGAAGTTCAGGATCTGGGAAGTCAGTTGCTCGCGAAACTTTTGCATCCCAAGCGCGGGCAGTTCATTGTCGATTTCTGCGCAGGGGCGGGAGGCAAGACCCTAGCGATCGGTGCGGCACTGAAAAACACAGGACGGCTTTATGCATTGGACATCTCTGCCGCACGGTTATCACGGCTAAAGCCGAGGCTTGCGAGAAGCGGCTTGTCGAACGTCTGGCCGTCTGCAATCTCGGGATTCTCTGACGATCGCGTCAAGCGTCTGTCTGGGAAGGCCGATAGCGTGTTGGTCGATGCCCCGTGTAGCGGTGTGGGAACTTTGCGACGCAATCCCGATCTCAAGTGGAAGACATCGCTCGCGCAAGTCGCCGGACTCCACAAAGAACAGATGGCGATCCTTCATGCCGCGTCAAAACTTGTGAAGCCCGCTGGCAGACTGGTCTATGCGACCTGTAGTCTGCTGCAACAGGAGAACGAAAACGTGATTGCTGAGTTCTTGGCGGCACACCCCGACTTCCAGCGGGTGTCTGCACAAGAAGTTCTCCATCCTCAGAAGCTTGCCTTGCCCGCAGAGTGGCAGGCCTTCACCGAGGCGGGTGATCTTTTGCTCTGGCCCCACAGGACGGATACCGATGGTTTTTTCGCCTGTGTCTTGCAGAGGGGTAGAGATTCTGGGGTGGGGGTGGGATAATACCTAAGTTGTGTCATTTAGCCCATTGATAGGGACAGGGAGAGCACATTGGATCAAGTGTTTGTTGGCGTTTGGGAATTTGTTCGTTACGGCATCACCGGCTGGAGCTGGCTGGGTATCGTGGGATTTACGTTGGTGGCGACGCATCTCACCATCATCGGTGTCACGCTCTACCTGCACCGTTGTCAGGCGCATCGGGCCCTTGAACTGCACCCTCTGATCTCGCATCCATTACGGTTCTGGCTATGGATGGCCACCGGAATGGTGACCAAAGAGTGGGCAGCGATTCACCGCAAGCATCATGCAAAGTGCGAAACGGAAGAAGACCCTCACAGCCCTCAGACGCGCGGTATTGATAAGGTGCTCTGGCAAGGTGCGGAGCTTTATCGCGAGGCCGCAAAAGACAAGGAACTTGTTCAGCGCTACGGCCATGGCACTCCGGATGACTGGATTGAACGACATGTCTACTCGAAGCACAGTGTGCTGGGTGTGTCGCTGATGCTCATCATTGATGTGGCGCTCTTTGGGGTTGCTGGCGCGGCGGTCTGGGCGATTCAGATGGCCTGGATTCCGTTCCTTGCGGCAGGCGTGATCAATGGGATTGGCCACTATTGGGGATATCGTAATTACAAAAGTCCAGACACCAGCACGAATATCTCGCCCATCGGCATTCTGATTGGGGGCGAGGAACTTCATAACAACCACCATACGTTTGCCACATCGGCGAAGTTCTCATCCAAGTGGTATGAGTTTGATATCGGCTGGATGTACATTCGCCTGCTGTCGTTGTTTGGTCTGGCAAAAGCCCGCGCCCTGCCGGCGGAGCCGCTGCTCAATCCTGCGAAGCAGTCGATTGATGCTGACACGATCGAGGCGGTGATTTCGCATAAGTACGAGCTCATGGCGTCGTTGTCACGCGCTTTCAAACGCGATTCTCGTCAGCAGGCGAGTGCTGCCGACCAGGTCGAAAAGTGGACTGAGCTTCGAAAAGAGTTTGAAGCGTTGTGGAGTCGTCGGCAGATGTCCGTCGATCAGGCCGTCACTGCGCTCCAGTCGTGGTGTGCCCGAGCCGAGTCATCTGGGATCTCAGCGCTCGAGGAATTCTCCCGGCGCCTTCGTATGTACAGCCCGCGTCGGGCGACCGCGTCTTAACTTCTCGCGGTAGTCATCGGCTTCGCCTGCTCTTTTGCAGGCGTTGCTTTTTTATTACTCTGTTTCTTTTCTGACGGCTTCTTCTTCTGAGTCTTCTTGGCCGGGGCTGGCTTCGCCTTAGGCTCGGGCGTGTCGTCCTCGTTGGCGGTCAGAACCGTTCGGACGCCTTTTTCGTCGGTGATCACGGTGCGAACTTCTGCCTTGCGAATAAGCAGACGTGACCCAATGGGGAGTTCTTCTTTAAGGTTGTTTAAGGCGCGAATGGATGAGGCAGTCGTGCCATAACGCTTCGCAATTTTGGCCAGTGAGTCGCGCTTGGTCACACGGTGATAGACCGCGCTTGCCCGTTCTTTCTCTACGAGACGTGTCCCGTTGAATCGGGCGAGTGTTGTTTCGATGTGCGCCTCATCGGTTTGTGCCGCAATCGGCGCAAGCAGCGTGGTGCCGGGCAATACCTGAGCGTTCTTTTTCAGACTATTTGCGCGGATCAGGTCCTGGGGGCTTACGCCGGCTCGCGCGGCCAGTGAGGTGAGCGACTCCCCAGATTTCAGCGTGTAGGGCTTCCAGGTCACCAGTGGCGAACCACTCGCCAAGTGGGCCTGGAGTGCCGTCTGGAAGGCTTCTGCACGATCGGCGGGAAGAACGATTCGGTTCGATCGACTTGCACTGATTACGGGCCGATGATGCGATGGGTTCAGGCCGACAAACTCTTCTACCGAAAGACCCGAGAAACGTGCCGCTAGGGATAAGTCAATCGACTGCTCCTTATCGATCACCACAAAGTACGCCTTGTTGGGGATCTTGGGCAGGACGATGCCGAATGCCTCTGGTCTTGCGAGCACATTGCGCAGGGCAATCAACTTTGGTACGTAGTGCTGAGTCTCTTTGGGCATCTTGAGGCTAAGGTAATCATCTGGCCGATTTTTGGCCTGGTTACGCTTACGTGCCCGCATGACCGCACCTTCGCCCCAGTTGTAACTCGCAAGCGCCAAGAACCAGTCCTGACCTTGCAGCTCATAGAGTTTTTCCAGGTAGTCGAGTGCGGCTCGGGTGGACTCTAAGACATCTCGGCGTTGGTCATGCCACCAGTTCTGCTCTAAGTCGAAAATTCGACCGGTGGACGGGATGAACTGCCAGAGACCTGCAGCCTTCGCTTTGGACAGCGCCTGAGGATTGAAGGCACTCTCGACGATCGGCAAGAGTGCAAGCTCTGTTGGCATGTTGCGTGCTTCGAGCTCTTCAACGATATGGTGGAGGTATTTCCCGCCGCGATCAAAGACACGAGCGAGATACTCCGGGTTACGTTGGATCCAGCGCTCATGCTGGCTGACTAAGGGTGAGTCGAGTTCTGGAATTGCAAACCCGGATCGAATTCGATCAATCAGGTCTTCAAATTTGGGTGTCGATAGGATGAGCTCAGCGGCTTTCGCGGGTTCCGGGCTTGCTGTAAGGTTCAGCGGCTTCGTGACCTGGTTTTTGCTGGCAGCAGCATCGACCGGCTTAGTCTTATTCACGACTGGTGCCGCGGTGCGATCGGTGCTGCGTTGATCGCTTTGCTCGCTGCCAGGCCCAATGGTTGCGCAACCCGTTAGGGTCGTGCACAGGACAATGAGGAGGATTTTTCGCATCCGCGCCATTATCCGCGAAACTCGTCTTTCTGCTGCCGCAGTAGGCGAAATTCCTCTGCCGTCTGGCAGAGCAGAAAGGGGTTCGTTCGCAGTTCAATGGCGATGGCACTTGGCAGCGTGATCTGCCCCTCGGTGCGTTGCGCTTGAACCTGGTGGAACCTTTCATTGATCGCCGGGTCCCCGGGGAACGCAGCGACCGCAAAGCGAAGGTTGGCCAGGGTGTATTCATGGGTGCAATAGACCTCGGTGTCGGGTGGCAGGGCAGCGAGCTTTTTGAGCGAGTTGAACATTTGCGCTGCGGTCCCTTCAAACAATCGGCCACAGCCTGCTGCAAATAAAGTGTCGCCACAGAAGAGAACGGGGTGTTGAAAGTCGGGATTGTCTGAGCGCTCTGCGACATAAGCAATGTGGCCCCGCGTATGTCCGGGTACCTCGATCACCCTGAACTGATGCTGTGTGGCGGGAATCGTGATCAGATCGCCTTCCCGGACTTGGTGGCTTACGCCGGGGATCGATTCTTGTGCAGGCCCAAAGACGGTCACAATCTCTTGCTGGGACTGTGTTGCGAATTCCAACAGGGCCCCTATGCCACCAGTGTGGTCATGATGATGATGTGTGATCAGAATCGCCGCGAGTTTGCGTTGATGCTGCTTGAGCCATGCAATGACGGGTACTGCGTCACCGGGATCGACCACAATGACCGAGGCAGCCGCCTTCGACTCGATGATCCATATATAGTTATCCTGGAATGCCGGAATCGCACGAATCATGACAATGAATCCCTTTCAACATTGGACCGCCTGGGCGACATCACCGCTGGGTCAGCGGCTTATCGCCGAGGAACAGCAGTGGCTTGATTCTACGGTTCAGGATGTCTTCGGCTATCACGCACTTCAAATTGGTCCGGATGGCCTGGATGCGCTGCGAGCCAACCGGATGTCATCCCGTATGCGAATGCGTGTTGCTGATTATCCTGCGATTGCCCATCCCCCCGGTGAGACGACGCTCATGGGGTCTTTGCAGGATCTTCCGTTTAAGACACAGAGCATTGATCTCCTGATCCTGAGCCATGCCCTTGAGGTCGCTCCGGATCCGCACGCATTGCTTCGCGAGGCCGATCGGGTGCTTATTCCTGAGGGTCGGCTTGTGATTCTTGGATTTAATCCAGTCAGTATCTGGAGACTTCGCAAGGGATGTCGATCAGTGAACCAGTTTCCCCCTGCGGGGCATGACTGGATCGCGTTGTCGCGGATCAAAGATTGGCTAAAACTTTTGAGCTTCGATCTCGGTGCCGGAGGTGCGAGTGCTTTTGGCGCCTATAACCCACCGTTTGATTCGGAACGCTGGCTGACACGGACGCAGTGGATGGATCCTGCGGGACGACGTTGGTGGCCCATGTTCGGAGGCGTCTATTTCTTGATGGCGGTGAAACGGGTGCATCACATGCGACTGATCGGCCCTGCCTGGAAGAAGGGAAGGTCGGTGTCGGCGGCTGCCCAGACGGTGCCGTCGGCGCGGGTGGTTCAGGAAAAGCAGGAGATCAGTCGATGACCCGGCAACAGGGATCGACGGAAGTTCTCGTCCATACCGACGGGGCATGTAAGGGTAATCCCGGACCCGGGGGCTGGGGCGCGGTGTTGGAGTACGGAGGAGCGACCAAGGAGTTGTTTGGCGGTGAGCCGGACACGACGAACAATCGTATGGAGCTGACAGCGGTCATTGAGGCACTTCGTGCCCTGAATCGATCTTGTCGGGTTCGCATCGTGACTGACTCTCAGTACGTCCAAAAGGGTGTTGAGACCTGGATGGCCGATTGGAAACGGCGGAATTGGAAGACTTCTGCAGGGAAGCCGGTGGCCAATCGTGACCTCTGGGAGGCCTTGGATCGGGAACTTGTCGCCCATCAAGTGGTCTGGGAATGGGTCAGGGGTCATCAGGGACATCCAGGAAATGAACGGGCCGATCAATTAGCCAATCGAGGGGTTGAATCGATTACCCTATAGGGTGTCCTAGAAACAAAAACACAATGAATCTCTCCTCTTTACGCTCCCGACGAGTCGTGGTGCCCGCTCTCGTCATTCTTGGGCTTGTCGTTGCGAGTGTTGTCGGCCTGAAACTGAATCAGCAGAACCCAGCGCCCCGTCCCGCAGGGGGAGCGCCAATGGTCGAGGCGGCTCCGATCAAAAGGATAGACCTTCAAGATGCGGTGACGGCCGTTGGAACGCTCAAGGGATCAGAGTCCCTCGTCCTGAAGTCAGAGCTTGCGGGTCGGATTGCAGCGATTGCCTTTACCGATGGTGCTCGGGTGAAAAAAGGCGATCTGCTCATTGAGTTTGATGCGTCCATTCAGCGGGCCCAGTTTAATCAGGCAAAGGCGGAAAGAGACCTTGCTGCAGCCCGCCTGAAGCGGACACAGGATCTTTTTGACAAGAAGTTTTTATCTGCGGCCTCGCTCGATGATGCGAAGGCGTCTGCAGATATCGCAGAGGCCAAGCTTGCCCTGGCAAAGGCAACGCTCGACAAGATGTCTGTCAGAGCGCCGTTCGATGGCGTCGTGGGCCTGCGTCAGATGAGCGTTGGAGACTACATCCGGGAAGGCACAGATCTCGTGAACCTTGAGGATGTCAGCCGCCTTCGCGCTGATTTCCGCGTGCCCGAACAGTTCTCGAGCCGGCTTCGCCCCCAACAGACAGTTCGATTGTCATCGGACGCGTTTCCCGGAGCGACATTTCCTGCGAAGGTGACCGCAGTAGATGCTGCAGTCGATGTCTCAGGCCGGTCGTTGCTGGTACGGGCCGAATTGTCGGACGACCGTCAGCGCCTGAAGCCGGGGATGTTTGTCCGTGTCTCGCTCGTCCTGGAGACCCGCGCAAATGCCATCGTGATTCCAGAAGAGGCGTTGGTCACGGCGCAGGGTCGTACGGTGGTCTTTAAGGTCGTGGATGGAAAGGCAGTGGCGTCGCCCGTGCAGACAGGATTGCGCACCATGGTCGACGGCAAGCCTGTCGTCGAGGTGATGAAAGGCCTTGCCGAAGGCGATATCGTCGTGACGGCGGGTCAGATCAAGATTCGTGGCAATAACGTTCCGGTCCGAATTGCGGGGTCGGAGCCTTCCACGAAAGGCGATGCCCCAGCCAAGGGGGATGCATCGCCGAAGGCAGACACGCCGGCGAAGGCTGAAGCCCCACCGAAGGGTAGTGCGTCACCCGACGCGTCGAAGAAAGGGTCTTAACTGCCCAGTTGGGCAGCAAGAGCACCATGGTTATTTCCGAGATCTGTATTCGACGTCCAGTGTTTGCGACCGTGTTGTCGCTCATTGTGGTGCTCATTGGTCTCGTCTCCTACACGCGCCTATCGATTCGTGAGTACCCGCGGATCGATACGCCCGTCGTCACGGTGAGCACAAACTATGTCGGTGCATCGGCCGAGGTGATTGAGACCCAGGTCACGAAACCTTTAGAAGACTCGATTGCCGGCATTGATGCGATTGATGTGATCAGTTCGATTTCGCGTGCTGAGCAGTCTCAGATTACTGTGACCTTTCGCCTCGAAAAGGATCCTGATTCCGCGGCGGCCGATGTGCGAGATCGCGTCTCTCGGGTGCGTGCCCGACTGCCGCGCACCGTTGATGAACCAGTCATCGCAAAGGTCGAGGCGGATGCCAACCCGATTATCTGGCTGTCGTTCTCCAGTGCAACCCGGTCGCCGCTAGATGTCAGTGACATCGTCAATCGTGTGGTCAAGCCGCGGATGCAGGTGCTGCCGGGTGCGGCGGACGTTCGTATCAACGGCGAGCGTCGCTACGCCATGCGGGTCTGGATCGATCGTGATCGGCTAGCGGCCTATGGGCTTACTGCTGCCGACGTTGAGCAGGCCATTGGGCAGCAGAATATCGAGCTCCCGGCAGGCCGCGTGGAGAGCCGGCTGCGCGAGTTCACGGTGACGGCGCGAACTGATCTGAATTCCGTTGAGGAGTTCTCCAATATTGTGCTGAAGCAGGCATCGGGTTACCCGGTTCGTATCCGGGATATCGGTCGCGTCGAGCTGGACGCGTCGAGTGCTCGAAGTAGCGTTCGGTTTAATGGACAGAATGCGCTAGGCGTCGGCGTGATCCGTCAGGCGACCGCAAACCCATTGACGCTGGCACAGTCGGTAAGGGCGTTGATACCGGTGCTCAATGAAGAGCTTGCATCGGAGGATATCCAGGTCGGTATTAGTTACGACTCGACGGTCTTTATCGACAAGTCGATTCAGGCGGTGTTCATGACGATCCTCGAGGCCATTATTCTGGTGGCGTTGGTGATCTTCTTCTTTCTGCGATCGCTGCGCGCAGCGATTATTCCGCTGGTGACGATTCCGGTGTCCTTGATTGGTGCTTTCACCATCATGCTGATCGCAGGTTTTTCGGTCAATACGCTGACCTTGCTTGCCTTAGTGCTAGCGATTGGTCTGGTGGTCGATGATGCCATCGTGGTGTTAGAAAACATTTTTAGGCATATCGAAGAAGGCATGAAGCCCTTGGCGGCGGCTTACCAAGGGTCGAAAGAAATTGGCTTTGCGGTGATTGCGATGACGCTCACCCTGGCGGCGGTCTATGCGCCTGTTGCCTTTACGACAGGACGGATTGGTCGCTTGTTTGTTGAGTTTGCCCTGACGCTTGCGGGAGCAGTGATTGTTTCGGGCTTCGTGGCGCTGACGCTATCGCCCATGATGTGCTCGAAGCTGCTGCGTCACGAGGAAAAGCACGGCAAGGTCTATAACTGGATTGAGCGGTTTCTTGAATCCATGACAAGTGGCTACCGTCGCCGACTGTCCTGGACCCTCGATCGACCCAAACTGGTCGTTGGAATTTTTGTTGCGGTGGCGGGAATATCGGGTGTCTTGTTCGCCACGATGAAGCAGGAGCTCTCTCCGATCGAAGATCGTGGCGTCATCTTTACGGCCATTAGCGGACCGGACGGCGCGTCACTCGCGTACACGGAGTCGTATACCCAGCAGGTTGAGTCCATCGCCCGCCAGGTTCCCGAGATGGAGCGTATTTTCGTTGTGTCTGGAACACCGACCGTTGACCAGGCGATCTCTTTCTTACGCACGACCGACTGGTCGATGCGGGATCGAAGCACGCTCGAGATCATTAAGGAACTTCAGCCGAAATTTATGGCGATTCCTGGGGTACTGGCCTTCCCGAACGCGCCGCCGTCATTGGGGCAGTCTCCGCGGGATCGACCGGTGGGATTTGTGATCACGTCGTCGGACTCGTATGAGGCACTGGGCCGGACTGCCGCGTTGATCGTGGCGGACGCTGCCAAGAATCCGAATTTCCTAGGGGTCGATACCGATCTGCGTCTCGCTAAACCGGAGATCAACATCCGGGTGAACCGTGATCGCGCTGCGGATATGGGAGTGTCTGTCGATGCGATTGGTCGTGCCATCGAAACCATGATGGGCGGACGCCAAGTGACCCGGTTTAAGCGGGGCGGTGATCAGTTTGATGTGATCGTTCAGTTGTTAGCCGATGAACGCAACACGCCTGATGACATCAGCAAGATCATGCTGCGTAATCGCGCTGGACAGATGGTGCCCTTATCGGCCTTAGTCGATGTCCAAGAGACAATCGCGCCGCGTCAGTTGAATCATTTTGGTCAGCGTCGTGCGGTGACAATTTCTGCCAATCTCGCGCCGGGCTACACACAGGGCGAGGCGTTGGCCTTTTTGGAAGCGTCGGCGCAGAAACATCTGACGGCGGGGTATGCCACCGATCTCTCTGGGTCGATGCGAGAGTTTGTCCGTGCATCGGGCAGCCTTGGCGTCACGTTTGCCCTCGCGCTGTTGTTCATTTACCTGGTGCTTGCCGCCCAATTTGAGTCCTTCAAAGGACCCATCATGATTATGCTGACCGTCCCGCTATCGATGCTTGGGGCGCTTGCGGCCCTGCATCTCACGGGGGGGACTTTGAACGTGTACAGCCAGATTGGTCTGATTACCCTGGTGGGGCTCATCACGAAGCACGGTATTCTTATTTTGGAATTTTGTAATCAGTTACAGGAACAGGGCAGGGCGATTCGAGACGCAGTCGTCGAGGCGTCGGTCCTTCGGCTTCGTCCGATTCTGATGACGACAGGCGCGATGGTGCTTGGGGCGTTGCCGTTGGCGCTGGCCCGAGGCGCCGGTGCTGAGAGTCGGGCACAGATTGGCTGGGTGATTGTGGGTGGGATGACACTTGGGACGTTACTGACGCTCTTTGTGTTGCCTTCTGTGATTCTCATGTTTAACCGATTCCGTCGAAAGGATGAGCATGCGACTGGTCATGCTTGATACAGAGACGACCGGTCTGAAGGTGGAAGAGGGCCATCGGTTGATCGAAATCGGATGCGTAGAATGTATTGACCGTCGGCTTTCCGATCGGCAGTTTCATGTCTATCTCAATCCTGAGCGAGAGATTGACGAGGGTGCAACCCAGGTTCACGGATGGACCTGGGATCAGTTAAAAGACAAGCCACTGTTTTCGCAAGTCGCCGACGAGCTCTTAGAGTTCGTTCAAGGTGCGTCACTCGTGATTCACAACGCAGAGTTTGACCTTGGGTTTATCGACGATGAACTGCGCCGTATCGGACGTCCATCGTTGCGCAGCCAGGTCGCGTCGGTCATTGATTCGCTGGCCACGGCGCGTGATCTCCATCCCGGACAACGTAACTCGTTAGATGCGCTCTGCACGCGTTACGGCATTCGTAATGATCATCGTGTGCTGCATGGCGCTTTACTAGACGCGCAGCTGTTAGCGGATGTCTACCTGTCCATGACCCGCGGTCAGGAATCGCTGGATATGCTGAGTCACGATGAGGCGATGACCGAGCAGGGGGCCTGGCCCGCCGTTCAGAGTGATGGACTTCTTGTGCGGCGTGCCTCTGAGACGGAACGTGCGGCCCATACGGCGATTCTCTCGGAGATCGACCGGGTGAGTGGCGGTCGACTTGTGTGGAAGTCTTTGAACTAAGGGTGCTGGTGTGACTGACGGTATGGCAGAGACAACTCATATCCCTGAGATCTTGCGTCAGGCAAGGACTGTGCAGGGACTCGATCTTGCCTTTATGGCGCGAAAGACGGGCGTTGCGAGAAACCACCTGGCCGACATCGAAGAGGGTTACGCTGGATCATTTCATTCGCTGGCGTACTGTCGACGCGCAGTCATGGCCTATGCGGAAGCCTTAGGGGTTGCTGAGCAGGTTGCCGCGCATTGGGATGACCGGGCGTGGCGTCTAGATCCGAATGGCGCAAGACCTGTCGGTATTGAGGCCTCTTCCACGGGTCTACTTCCTAGTCTTGATGAATCGCTGGCGGCCCGAAAGTGGCTCATGCCTGCCGTTGGCATACTAGGGCTGATCCTGGTGGGTTGGCTCTCGCTTGAACGTCTCGATCAGGATCCTGCTGAGCCAACAGTGACCGGGGTTAGTTCGTCGCCCGCAATTCAGACACCGCCGGCATCCGGAGCGGCCGCAACTGTTGCGTCCGCTCCCCCCGCCTCCCCCGCATCCGGCGCGCTTTCGCAGCCGGTCACCGGACCGGTAGCGTCGCCCGCTCCTGCGGTGGTGACGCCGCCGGCGGCAGCGCCCTCTGGCGCTGCTGCGATCTCGCCCACCGTGACTTTTCGCGTCGAGGTTGAGCGGGCCATGGCCGAATGGGTCCGTCGCTGGGTCGCGCGGGATATCCCAGGCTATGTGGCCTTTTATGCGCCTGATTTTGTGGGGGCGGCCCAGCACCTGGGCATACGCCGTCAGCGAATGGCCCAGGCTCAGTTCATCAAGGTCTCGGTCGTCGAAGCCAGCTATCTGGAGACCGCACCAGGGGAGATCACGGTGCGTTTTCGCCAGGTCTACGAGTCTGATAGCTACTCCAGCAACGATCGCAAGGAGATCGTCTGGCGACAAACCCCAAATGGGCCAAAAATTAGAGCAGAACGCCTAGTAAACTAGCGGCCATGAAAATTGCCTCCTTTTTTCTTTCGGCCGTATTTCTGACCTGTGCTGGGGTTGCCTCCCATGCCCTAGCATCGGATGCGCCTGCCGAGCTGGTTAAAGATCGTGCTCGGATTGCCCAGGCGCTTAAGGAAAAGAATCCGCAGCGTGCCGCAAAACTGATCGAGCCCTGGATTAAGAAGCGTCCGCACGATGTCGAACTTGCGAATGACTACGCACTCGCACTGGCGCAGATGGGCAAGCTCGATCAGGCGCGTGAAGTGCTCGAGGAGGCGTTGAAAAAAAATCCCGAGACCGGCGTTGCCTTTCAAAACCTTCGAGAAATTCTGAGTCAACAAGCGGCCATCTCCTATGCGAAGGCGATGGGTAAACGCCCTCCAACGTCTCAGGTGGCCTTAAAGAGTAGTGCGCCCGTACCGGATGCTCCGACGGTAGTTGCCCAGGTGGATCCGCGCCCTGGCGCGTCAACCGAGCCGCCACCGGCAAAGACACCACCACAACAGATTGCGCAGGCACCTGCTGCGGCGCCCGCTGCGCCCGCCAAGGCGGCACCGGCCCCTGCGACCGCCACGCCAGAGCCGACGGCCGCAAAGTCAGCTGCGCAGGCGCCGTCGTCAACGGACACTGCTCGTGCCGGAACTGCTGCTTCATCGGCCAAGTCTGAAGAAGCCGCGCTGATCGCTGCAACCCAGCAGTGGGCCGAGGCCTGGGCGTCGAAAAACTTTAAAAAATATATCGACTCTTATTCCTCGCGGTTTCAGCCGCAGAGTTTCCCGTCTCGCGAAGCCTGGGTTGAGAATCGTCGGCCTCGCGTGACCAAGCCTGGACGACTCGTGGTCCGTGTGAGTGATATTCGCGTCAAACTCTTGCCCGGAGGCGACGCTGAGGTTACATTTCGACAGCGTTATGAGTCGGGTGACCTGAAACTGAATTCCACGAAAACCACTGTATGGACCAAAGAGTCTGGCAACTGGAGAATCCTTCGCGAGGAAGGGCGTTAATGGCGGGTCGTTCGGAACCAGGGCGAGCGCGTCGGTGGCTCGTCGGGCTTCTGGCGTGCGCTGCAGTCTGGGCCCCCCTTCAAAGCCTTGCCGCCGACGCTGAACTGAGGCGGGCCACTCAGGCGCTGCTTTCTGGAAACTTAGGACAGTCAACAGACCTTGCCTCTGATGCGCTGAAATCAGAGCCTAAATCCAGACTCGCCCATTGGCTGCAGGCCCAGTCACTTGCAGCGATGTCGGGAAAGCCTGTTGTGCTCAATGGCGAGGACCGAGATCTCCTTGACGAGGCGCGAGTTCGGGTCGAGGTAACGCCATCAGGACTGCTCCCAAAGAACTTAGTCGTGATGCCTCGATCGGCAGAGCGAAAGGTGCCTGTGTTGCTCGCAGATGCAAGTCGCTCCCGGATCTATGTGTTCATCAGTCGTAATGGACGTCCGGTGTTGATCGATGAGTTCTACACCACGATTGGCCTGCTCGGCGCGGACAAATCGAAAGAGGGTGATCAGAAGACGCCCTTAGGCGTTTACCGTGTCCAGTATGAAATTCGTGATCCAAGAAAAGATGGTTTTCTGGGTAAGTTTGCAATGACCTTGGACTATCCCAATGCCTTTGATAGCCACTCCGGCCGAACGGGCAGTGGCATCTGGATCCATGGTGTTCCACAAAATCTTCATGTACGCGCCCCGAAGGCGTCCGACGGCTGTCTTGCCGTTGCGAATAAGGATCTGCAAAAGCTCAGAAAATATGTGCGCTACATGGAGACCCAGGTGGTCGTGGTCCCACGTGTGGAATGGGTCACGCCAGACGCCTGGTCTGCAGCTGCTGCACAAGCTACAAAAGATTTCGCTGCCGTCGCATCGGATGCATCGATGGGGGGTGTGTTTTTTGTAGAAGACCGCTGGCCCTGGGTGGTCAGTCTCTTACAGGGCAATCAGGTTCACCGTCGAGAGTACTTTCAGCGGTCTGGGTCGAGCATAAAGCGTCTGCTTGGGGAAAAGCTGTCATAGTGTCTGCGAGCCAGACCCTCTGTCTGACGCGGTTGGGCAGGCCATTTTTTCTGCCACGTGCGTCTGCGCGTCGGGTGGTGTCGTTGACGGGGGAAGAGATCCTTACTGCCGCGGGGGTGGCGCTCATTGCGCTCGACGGCGTCCCCGCTGTGCTGATTGAACCTGAGCGACTTGCCTCGACCTTCTCCGAAGGCGGGGCCTCTGAAGCGACAACGTCTGAGCCTGTCGATGGTTCTATGGCTGAATCGTCAGGGGATGCTGCACGTCTTGCGGTGGTGGTGGACTACCCCGGGGATGTTCTCTTTGCAATTGCTGCGGATCAGGTCCGGCCTGCAGGCGATGGGGATGCTGCGCAATCAATTGACTTGAGGAAAGGTCTGATGGATGGAGAGTGAACTGGAAAAGATGCAGACGAGTCGACTACTCGTGCAGCGTCTGCAGGCATTGCTGCTGATTGCCGCCGCACTCCTGCTGATCTCTTTGACGCCATGGGGATCCGGCTGGTCAGTGTTCGTCTCGCTTGCGCCTGAGTGGCAAGGTGTTCCGAATGCGGTGCCTTATCTGATGCCGCATGAGCATTTTGTTGAATGGGTGGCACACGGCTGGGCTGGAGTGGTCCTGGCGATCTCGGATGCGGGGTTGCTTGATCGGACGACGGCCTCAATGCTGATCCGCGATGGGCTTACGTTGGCGGTCGTCCTGCGAAGCCTGGTGTTGCTGTTGTTGGTCGTTGGCTGGCTGGGCGCCGTACGAGGGCTGCGCCGAGCGTCGCCGGAGACTCCCTTGGCTGAAGCGCATCGCGTGACGATGGAATCGGTTGAACCAAAGCTGGGTTTTGATTCAGGGCAGTCGATCGGTCAGCGCAACGCTCACGTGTTAGAAACGGTCGCCCAGCAGCAGCTGATCGTGCAGAACATCCTGCTCGATCCGCAGGCACAACCCGTATCGGAGCCATTGATGCAGCTTGCTCAGAACTTGCAAGGGTTAGAGCAAGAACTTCGGCGTCATCAGAGTGCGACCTAACCAGGAAAGACGATCGCGTGTCCTCTGATATTGAACAGGCGCTTGATGAGATTCTTTCTGGGGTCAATGCGCTGCTTGAGCAGGCGCCTGCGGGATCACCGCGTCCGCTGCCTGGGGCGTCCGCTGCTTTAGATCATTCGAACGCCTCTGACACGCGATCCTCGGTGTTGACCGACGATTCCGAACTGCTGTCACTCTTGGCGGTCACGGCCTCCGATTCGCGAAGGGCGCATCGGCACGTTGCCCAGCGATTGCTCTTACGTCTACTGACGGCGCGTGCGGTGACGCTTGGCGCAGGCGATCTTGCGTCGCTGACGATCTCGCCACTGCTCTCGGGTACGGTTTCCCGCTTGCTCGACATTGGGGCGCGACCTGACCATAGTGATGCCGTGTCGCTTTTCTGGGATTTTTCGGGAGTCTCTGGCGTAGATCCTGTTCGTATCGTTGGGCGGTTTGCCTGTCTACTTTGTCCTGTGCAAAAGGAGGGCCGGGCGCTTGTGGCCATGCCGCGGTTTCCCGAGCGACTGCGCGTCCGATGGCTAGATCATTTCGACGGCAAGTCAACTGCGTCAACACATCGTTCACAACAGGCTGCTGTGATTGACCAGGACAATCCATCGGCTGAACTGGTCACCATTCTCTGGTTGACGAAGATGTCGTTTGTCCCGGACCAGTGGTTGGGCGTGACCTTTCGAGACGGGCAGCTCTGCCCAGTTTTACACGTGGAATCAAGGCATACGTCAAGAGATTGAATTGCAATTCTGACCAAGGCGGCATACCCTGAAGACGTCTTGAGTATTGGGAGTGCCCGTGTCTGGCCTGTCGACCATCGTTTATCACAGTAGGGCCTCGATCAACTTTTCCGAGTTAGATCTGCTTTATCTGTTGGCTGGCTCGCGGGCGCGTAATCGTTCCGAGGGTGTGACGGGCGTGCTCGTCTTTGATCGCGGAAGTTTTTTTCAATGGATCGAAGGGGCGAACCTCCCGTTGCAGCGAATCTGGAATTCCATTCAAAAAGATCCGCGTCATCACGATATTCGCGTTCTGGCCGATCATGCAATTCCTGTTCGACTTTTTCAAGATTGGCATATGCAGTTCGCGCATCGCGACTGTCGTGCTGCCAACTATATCGATGGGCTTATTCAGGCATCCGATGACGTGATGGATCGCCTACATGAGCGACCAGAAGACGCCCCAATGATCCTTGCGGAATTTAGTGCAATGGGTGGCGGACCGTTTTCAAGAATGACGGTCCCCGAGGGCGAGTAACTCGATCTCGTTGCCGCAGACCATTTGCGGCGCGCTCGTTAGAGGGGTTTCACCAAAACCTGGGATTTTCTGGCCCAGTTGTAGACGTCTTTTCTTGTGGTGGGAAGCTGGTCCACACTGCCAATCTTAAAGCCGCGTTTTAAGAACCAATGGGCGGTTCGTGTCGTGAGCACGAATAAGCTTTTCATTCCAGCCTGACGTGCCTGCTGTTCAATGCTCTTTAAGAGCCGTTCACCGTCCCCCTTGCCCTGTGTGTCACTTCGTACCATGAGACAGGCGAGCTCCGCCATCGTCGATTTGGAGAAGGTGTAGAGCGCTGCACAGCCAAAAATCACACCATCATGCTCAATCACCGTAAACCGATCGATGTCTCGCTCAATCTTGGCTCGTCCTCGGGTCACAAAAGTACCGTCTGCTTCTAGGGGCTCGATGAGCGAGACAATCGCCGCGACATCATCAATCGTGGCCGGACGCAGGGCCTCCAGGGTCTCTTCCACCACCATGGATCCGATCCCGTCGTGGGTAAAGAGCTCTAATAAGAGCGCGCCATCTGTATTAAACGGAATGATGTGCGCGCGCTCGACGCCGCCATGACATGCCCTTAGGGCATGTTGCAGGATAAAGGTTGCGTCATCGTGGAGCGTTCGTCTGGCGACAAAGTTTTCGGCGTCGTCCTCTGAGATCTCGCCGATCCGCTCTCCATTCATGCGGGGCACGCCGTCGTCCTCGGCCATGAAGATCAGCTTATCGGCATCGAGGCTAATCGCGACACTCGCCGCGACATCTTCCATCGACAGATTGAATGCCTCGCCTGTGGGCGAAAAACCGAGCGGCGAGAGCAGCACCAAGGCGCCGCTGTTCAGTGCATGGCGGATTGATTCTGATTCGATTTTTCTGACGATGCCGGTGTGTTCAAAGTCAATGCCATCGACGATACCGACAGGACGTGCAGTGACAAAATTGCCGCTGATGACTCGAATTCGAGCGTTGCCCATGGGGGTGTTGGGGAGCCCTGCAGAGAAGGCCGCTTCAATATCCAGACGGAGCTCGCCTGAGGCTTCTTTCGCGCATTCGAGCGATGGGGCGTCCGTGATCCGGACCCCTTGGCTGTATCGGCTTTCAATGGCGCGAAGTGTCAGCTGCTCTTGAACCTGTGGACGGCTGCCGTGTACGAGAACGATCCGCATTCCCATGGCCGCCAGCAGGGCCACATCGTGCGCTAGGCTCTCGAGTCGTCCTGCTTTGACCAGCTCCCCGGGAAATCCGATGACGAACGTCTTGTTCCGAAAGGCGTGGATGTAGGGCGCAACCGAACGGAGCCATGCGACGAAGTCGTCGGGAACGGCCAGCGCTTCAGCGGACGGGTGCGGTGGGACAGCAGGTTCGAGGGCTTTTGCTTTCATCGGCTGATTATAATTTTCTTGATGCGACTTGAGTTCCCTGATTCTCTTCCGGTTGTTGGTCGCCGAGAAGACATTGCCGAGGCCATCCGGAACCATCCAGTCGTCATTGTCTGCGGTGAGACCGGATCTGGCAAAACCACCCAATTGCCCAAGATTGCCCTCTCGATAGGCCGCGGCACCAAGGGCAAGACGATTGCCCATACACAGCCCAGGCGACTGGCGGCGGTCACCGTCGCGAAGCGAATCGCCCAGGAGCTCGGTACGGCCTGTGGCCCAGAGCCCGGCGCCATGGTGGGCTATCAGGTCCGGTTCAACGATCGCTCTCGCCCCGGGGTGCCGATCAAACTGATGACCGATGGCATTTTGTTAGGGCAGATACAGTCTGATCCAAAGCTGCTCGCTTATGACACGATCATCGTCGACGAGGCGCACGAGCGCAGTCTGAATATCGATTTTCTTTTGGGCTACCTACAGACCTTAGTTCCGCAGCGTCCTGATCTCAAGGTGGTCATTACGTCAGCGACCATTGATGCCGATCGCTTTGCCAAGCACTTCAGTTTTCAGGGTAAGGCTGCCCCGGTGATTGAGGTCTCGGGTCGCATGTATCCCGTAGAGGTCCGTTGGCGGCCGCCCGAGTCCACGGATCAGGATCTGATTGATACGGTCGTGGCAGGCATTGAGGAATGTGAACGTGATTGGAGTGGTCAGGGGCCTGGCGACGTTCTGGTATTCCTGCCCGGCGAACGTGAGATTAAAGCGGTTGCCGATGAGCTTCGGGGAAGATCGACCCAGAGCCTGTTGGCGAAGTCTGGAAAGATGGCCACTGAAGTGCTTCCGTTGTTTGCACGCCTGTCACAGTCGGACCAGGAGCGTGTATTCCGTCCGAGCGGTGCACGTCGTGTGATTCTTTCCACGAATGTGGCGGAGACCTCGCTGACGGTGCCAAACATTGGGTATGTCGTCGATAGTGGTCTTGCACGCGTTAAGCGCTATCGTTATCGAGGAAAGGTGGAGCAGCTACAGATTGAGCCGGTGCCTCAGGCCCAGGCGAATCAGCGATCGGGCCGTTGCGGTCGACTTGCTCCCGGCGTCGCGATTCGGCTCTATGCCGAGGAAGACTTTCAGGCACGCCCGCCGTTTGCAGATCCCGAGATTCATCGCAGTTCCCTTGCTGCCGTAATGCTTCGCATGAAGTCGTTGGGTCTTCCGGATATCCGTGAGTTTCCCTTCATTGATCCCCCCTCGGGCAAGGCCGTGGCGGACGGCCTGGCGATGCTTCGAGAACTTGGTGCGCTAGATCCTCAGGGTCGGCTTACGGCAATTGGCCAAAAGCTCTCGCAGGTACCCCTCGACCCAAGAATTGGCAGGATGCTGATTGAGGCAAAGGCGAATGGCTGCTTAAGGGAGATGCTGGTGATTACCTCGGCGCTCTCAGTGCAGGATCCCCGTGACCGACCAGAGAGTAGTGCGCCAGCGGCCGATCGGGCGCATCAACAATTTGCGCATCCCAATAGTGAGTTTGTCTCGATCCTCAAGGTCTGGGAGCGCGTCCATCAGTTATCGAATGAGCGAGAGTCTAATCGCAAGTTTGTTCAGGCGCTTCGAGCAGAGTTTCTCTCGCCGCTGCGTGTTCGGGAGTGGCGTGATATCCATGCGCAGCTCACCGAATGGGCACTTGAGAACAAGTGGCGGTTGAATGACCGCCCTGCGTCTGAAGATGTGCTCCACCAGGCCATCCTATCGGGGTTGTTGTCCAACCTTGGCTGTCGGGCACCGGATGAGCCTATCTGGCATGGTTGTCACGATGTGAAGTTTCTGATCTGGCCTGGCTCCTTTCTTGCAAAAAAACCGCCGCGATGGCTGATGGCCGCAGAACAGGTCGAGACATCACGACTCTTTGCGCGAACGATTGCGGCGATCCAGCCAGAGTGGATCGAGCGAATCGGCGGGCATCTGCTGAAGCGTAGCCAGGCGGAACCCCATTGGGAAAAGAAGAGCGAGCAGGTTGTCGGGTTTGAGCGGGCCACGCTCTATGGACTGACGGTCTATCAGCGTCGAAAGATCGCTTGGGCAAGACTGGGGCCTGCACAGGCTCGAGAAGCTCGAGAGATCTTTATTCGTCAGGCCTTGGTAGAGGGCGACTGGGACTGTCAGCATCGGTTCTTTACGGTGAATCGCAAGCGCATCCGCGAGGTAGAACTACTCGAGCACAAGGCGCGGCGCCCGGATATCTTGGTCGACGAGGAACTCTTATTTGCTTTCTATGACCAGTCGCTCCCCGACGATGTTGTGGACGCCCGTAGTCTCTCGGCCTGGTACTCGAATGCGATCAAGACAGATCCCGATTGTCTATGTCTGAATAAGGACGATCTGATGCGGCACGAGGCGGCTGGCATCACGACGGAGCAGTTTCCAAAGACGCTCGAGGTGGCGGGCCAGACGTATCGATTGGAATATCACTTTGCGCCGGGAGATGCGAGAGATGGCGTCACGATGATCGTTCCCATCGAGGCGCTTGCACAACTGGACCCGCTGCGACTGGATTGGCTTGTGCCCGGCATGCGGGCCGAGAAAGTTCAGGCGCTTTTGAAAAGTTTGCCCCAACGGCTACGACGCCATTGTGTCCCGCTTCCTGACTATGCCCAAGGATTTTGTGAGCGCTGGCAGTCGCGCGCCGGGTCGATGTCGTTGATTCATGCGTTGATGCAAGATATCTCTGAGCAGACCGGCATCACGACTCGCCGGGATGACTATAAGTTGGAGTCGATTAGTCAGCACTGTTGGATGAACCTGCGGGTCATCGATTCGTTTGGGCGCCGGCTTGCCGAGGGTCGAGATCGAGAGGCCCTGATGTCCTCGTTAGGGGTGTCGCCGGTGTCGCAGTCTGACGAATCCGGAAGCACTCGCGAGCAGTGGCGCGAACGATTCGCCCAGGCGCTGAAAGAGCCATTCCGTGCACTCGAGAAGGAACTGCAGAGTCGGCGTGAGATCGGTCTGCAATACGCAGCCATCGGTCCTTATGAGCAGCTGGTCAGTCAGATGCGCGATGCGGTGATTGATCGAATCTTTCTCGCAGAGGGTCTCCCCGAAGATGACGCGATGTTTGCCGCGCGACTATCGACGGGGCGGCCGCGTGTCATGTTGATCGGCCAAGAGATGATTCGTTGGCTGTCATTAGTCCTGAGTGAATTCACCTCGATCGCAAAAAAGATTGGCACGATTAAGTCCCATGGGGCAGCGGCCCGGGATATTCAGCAGCAGCTCGAGCGCCTAGTACCGAAAGACTTTCTGCTCACGACCCCTGCCGCAAGGGTCAGCCATCTTCCGCGCTATCTGAAGGCCATCTCGGTCCGAATCGATAAGTGTCGACAGGATCCGGCGCGCGATCAGCGTTGGATGGCAGACTGCCTGGCGGTGGAGACGCCTTTTTGGCGTTGGGCCGCAGGACAGCGCGGTCAGCGTTCTGACCGTGCCGAGGAGTTTCGTTGGATGTGTGAAGAACTTCGGGTTTCTCTCTTTGCCCAGGAGCTCAAAACCCCAATGCCGGTGTCGGTCAAACGGCTTCAGAAGTCGTGGGCGAACCTGATGGAATAACGCGATAATGCGAGGTTATGAAGACTATTGATCGTGAAAAACGTGCCCTGGTGAAAGGGGCAGTGACTGCGCTGGGGCTTGCGGGCGTATCGATGCCGTGGCTCTCCAGCGGTGTGCAGGCGCAGCCCGCAGCATCTCGCAAGCTCTCGCCTGCCATCGTGTTGAATTCTCGTGACGCGGACGTCAGCCTGATTGACCCTGTGAGCTACCAGGTCTTGGGGCGCGTTGAGACCGGGAAGGAGCCGCATCATCTCTACCCGAGTCCGGACAATAAAATGGTGTTGGTCGGGAATGCCGTCTCGGATTCGATTACGTTTCTTGATCCGCTCACGGGCCGAGTGCTCCATTCGCTCCAAGGGATTGATGATCCCTATCACCTGGGGTTTTCGCCCGATCAGTCGATTTTTCTTACCTGCGCTAATCGGCTCAACCATATTGACCTCTATCGGCCGTCGGGGGCTATTGACCAGTTCGCCTTAAAGCGTATTGCCCGGTTTGACCTGGCCAAGACCCCAAGCCATTTAATTTTCTCTGGGGATAGTCGGATTGCCTATTGCACCTTGCAGGACTCTGATGAGCTGGTTGCGATTGATGTCAGAAAGTTAACGGTGCTCTGGCGATTTAAGGTCGGTCGGCTTCCCGCAGGGGTTGCGATTTCCCCGGATTCGAAGTTAGTTTTTGTCGGGGTCATGGGGGATAACGCAGTACAGGTGATTGATCCTCGCCCCGGATCCGCGGAAGGGCCACGGATGGTGGCGTCCATTCGCACGGGTGACGGTGCGCATGCCTTTCGAAACCAGGGCAATCAGCGTCATCTGTGGGTGTCGAATCGCGTGGCCAATACGATTTCGAAGATCGACATGAGTTCGTTAAAAGTCGAAGCGCAGATCCCGGTGCCGGGTGGACCGGACTGTATGGATATCGATCGGTCTGGACGTTTTCTCTGGGTGACGCAACGTTGGATTCGCTCTGTCTCGGTGGTCGACCTTGAGCAGGGTAAGGTGGTCAAGCGAATTCAGGTGGGCCGATCGCCGCATGGAGTCTATTTGCATGAGCGTGCAGGCCTTATCTAGTGTCGCCTGGTCTTGGAATCGGCTGGCTAGGCTGACAGGTCGCCTGGCCACTGCAGCGGCTGTTGCCCTGACGGCGCTGTTTTCGCTGTCCACTTCAGCCGCCACGTGTCAGAAGCCGGTCTATCTGACGTTCGATACCGGGGGAATGCAGAGTGCTGAGTGGATCGCGAGACTCCTACGGGAACACCAGGTCAAAGCCACGTTTTTTATTGCCAATGAAAAGACCGTTCAGGGCGATTTCGTACTGGATGATCGGTGGGCAGGCTTTTGGCGATCCCTCGTGAGAGACGGGCATTCATTCGGTTCGCATACGATGCGTCACGGCCGAATTCTGGCTGCGGAGGGCCGATCAATTCGGTATCGCCCTCAGTTTGGTCAAGATTCGGGTAAGACGGTGACGATGACGCCAGCAGGTTTCTGCCAGGAACTTCGGTCGGTTGAAGATCGTTTCTTTGAGATGACGCAGACGCGTTTTGACGGCATCTGGCGTGCGCCGGGGGGCTATACCACGCCGAATGCGATCGCCGCCGCGACGCAGTGCGGCTATCGTCATGTGGGCTGGAGCCCTGCAGGGTTCCTCGGGGACGAACTGCCGAGTGATCGTTACCCGAACAAGATGCTCTTGCAAAAAGCATTACGGGATATTCGCTCGGGCGACATCCTGATGGCGCACTTGGGGATCTGGTCCCGCCAGGAAGTCTATGCCCCGGTTCTTGAGCCCCTGATCATCGGGCTCAAAGAAAAGGGATTCTGTTTTCTTACAATTCCTCAACACCCGAGCTATCAGACTAAGCCATGAGTTTTTTTGAACAGATTGGATTTTGGTTTAACGAGATACAGGCCGCTCTGTTCGAGTCAGTGGTCCTGCCGATGCTGATTCGGCTTGATCTATTGGCCTATATGGAGGACGCCTTCGACTTCACGGAGTGGTTCTTAATTGGGGTGATTGAGGTCAGTCTCCTTGCCGCGATACTGCTGCCGCTGGAGCGACTCTTTCCAGCGGAAAAGGATCGTCGACTGCTGCCCGGCGACTCTCCTTGGATTGATTTTGGCTACACCTTGCTGCACCGGCTAGGAGCCTTTGCGGTTTTTGTCTTTGCATTGCTGCAGCCGGTTGTGCTGTTTTTAAAGGATGCACTCCGAGCTTGGGGGGTTCCGAGTATTGAGCTTGATGCCGCGCTGGGGCTTACCTATGCCCCCGTGTTAGCGGCATTGGTCTATCTATTGATTCTCGATTTCTGTGATTACTGGATACACCGGGCGCAGCATCGCTTTAATGGCTGGTGGGCATTGCACGCGATTCATCATGCCCAGCGACGAATGACCTTCCTGACCGATAACCGGAATCATTTGTTAGATGACCTCATTCGGGATGCCCTGTTAGCGTTCGTGGCTCTCTTGATTGGGGTTGTACCAGCACAGTTTCTCAGTTTCGTGGTGATTACTCGCGTCTGGCAGAGCCTTCAGCATGCCAACCTTGGCGTTGCATTTCCTGAGTGGCTTGCACGCATTGTGGTATCGCCTGGTTTTCATCGTGTCCACCATGCAATTGGGATTGGTCACGAGGGCGCCGCCAAGGGCGTTAACTTTGCGGTCTTGTTTCCTGTCTGGGATTGGATATTCGGCACTGCTGACTGGTCTGCCGAGAAACGCCTTGCAAGAGGCGAGGCGTTGCCACCGACCGGTATTCGTGATCAGCAAGACGGTGTGAATTACGGTGCTGGATTTTGGCAGCAGCAGTGGATCGGACTTCGCAACGGAGTTCGCAGTCTGTTTTAGATGAAGGATGAGTGTCTATGAGCGGCGGTCGACAGTTTGGGCTTTTTATCCTGGGGGATGAAATACTCTCCGGGAAGCGGCAGGATCGCCATTTTGAGCAGGTCCGTGCGATCCTGGGAGCGAGAGGGCTTGCGCTGTCATGGGTGCAATATCTCGGTGATGACCGGGACCGCTGTGTTCGGGCGCTGAAGAGCTCTTTTGCGTCTGGCGATATTGTTTTTAGTTGCGGCGGAATCGGATCAACGCCCGATGACCACACGCGTCAGGCCGCGGCCGAAGCGCTTGGACAGCCGCTGGTGCTCCATCCCAAGGCAGAGGCGCTCATTCGTGAGCGGGCCCAGGACATGGGCCAGCCAGCGACGCCGGAACGGCTTCGCATGGGCGAATTCCCCGCGGCGGCGGACATTATTCCGAATCCTTATAACAAGATTCCCGGATTTTCGATTCGTGAACATTACTTTGTGCCGGGCTTTCCTGTGATGGCTTGGCCCATGATCGAATGGGTGCTGGAAACGTTTTATCGGGATCTTTTTAAGTCGGTGGCGGAGTTTGATCGCTCCATGATTGTCTATCGACTATATGAGGCCACCGTCACGCCACTGATGCAGTCGCTTGCGGAGCGCTATCCCGAGTTGAAGATCTACAGCCTTCCATCGGCCGGCGAGGACGGGCGGCCGAAACATGTGGAACTTGGGATCAAGGCATCCGGTGATGCCGCGCAAGAAAGCCCGCCCGCGGCACTCGAGCAGGCGTATCAGGAGTTTCGGGCGGGTGTCGTTGCGCTGGGGGGCGAGATCGGTGAAGAGCGCCAGGCGAGCCGTTAGCGCTGCTTGAAGTTCGCTGCACTGGCGTCTGCCGCAGCACGAAGATTGCGCTCAGCCATTTCCACAACCTGTCGGGCCGCTTTGTTGGCAGTTTCATAGGCGGAGTTCGCCGCGGTCAGGGATGACTTCATCATTTGAATTACCGCTTCAGATCCAGCAGGAGCTGTCTTGGCAAACTCCTCGAGGGTATCAACGAGTTTTTTATTGGCTTCAGCAATCTGGGCATCGACGAGACGTTGCACTTCACCGCTGGTCTGTGAGGCGATGTCGTAGATTGCGCGGGAATAGGCCAGGGCCTTTTCTGTGTTGGGCGCCGCCATCTCCTTGTTGAGCGCGACTACCTCTTGCGCGTCTTTCACGCTCATGAGCGCATTAAATTTTTCTGCGGTCTCTTGCAGGGATGCCTTGGCGGCATTGAGCTGCAGTTCCACCATTTTCTCGACCCCTTCGAAGGCCTTGTGTGACAGCTTCATCATGGCGTCAAGATTCTGGCGCTGCGCTTCCGTCATATTTTCTGGGGTAGGGTAGAGTCCCATAGCAAACCTCCGTATTTGCGGTTAATTTTTATTGTGATCTGCTTGACCTTACCTGCTTCTCGCGAAAAAGTGAAGATCCGCCGGCGATGAAGGCCTTTTACAGTGATCGATTCGTTCTGCCGTTACCGACAGGACATCGATTCCCCATGATCAAGTATCGGCTGCTGCGGGAACGGATTGCGGCGGCGTTTCCTGACCTGCGCCTTGAGGAGCCTGCTCCGGCCTCCGATGCAGAGCTGTTACTGGCGCATGACCCTGACTATGTTGACCGGCTGGTTCGTGGTGATCTGTCCCGTGATGAGATTCGGCAAATAGGGTTTCCCTGGACGCCTGAAATGGTGGAACGATCGCGTCGATCAACGGGAGCGACGATTGCGGCGAGCCGCGCTGCGCTGACGGATGGGTTTGGTGTCAATCTTGCCGGGGGCACGCATCACGCCCATGCCGACCACGGGGAAGGATTCTGTTGCTTTAACGACGCTGTGGTGGCTTGTCGTGTGCTCCAACACGAAGGGCTCGTGGATCGAGTACTGGTGATTGATCTTGACGTTCACCAGGGGAATGGCACTGCAGAGATGACCCAAGGCGATGCACGCATATTTACGTTTTCGATGCACGGTGCAACCAACTTTCCTTTTCGGAAGGCACAGTCCGATCTTGATATCGAACTGCCGGATCGGTCGACTGATCAAGACTATCTCGCGGCGTTGGATCAGGGACTCGAAGTCTGCGCCCGTGCAATCGTTCCCGATCTCATCATTTATTTGGCGGGTGCCGACCCCTTTGAGGACGATCGACTTGGCCGGCTGTCGCTGACCAAGGCTGGGCTTGCGCAACGCGACGAGAGGGTCTTCGCCTTCGCGAAGCATCGGGGTATTCCAGTGTCGGTGGCCATGGCGGGCGGCTATGCCCGGGTGATCGAGGACACGGTCGATATCCACTTTCAGACGGTCGCCAGGGGGCTCGGCCTCTTCGCCAAGTAATGTAGGGGTTTCACTAGTTCCGCTAACTCATTGAAAAAAATGATTTTTTGCTTGGATTTCAGGAATTCCTTTGTTAGGATTCGGCTTTCCTGGTCAAAAAAGAGTGCCGGTTATGCCTCGTGAAGTGCTGATCCAAGCCCGTTCGTACAGATCTGTTCAACCACCGATGGGCACCCTCCAGCGATGGGGATTGACGATCTCGTTGGTGTTGTCAGTGGGGTTTGTCTCACCCGTCTGGGCACAGTCCTCAAGTCAGACGAAAGAATCCTCACGCACCGTGGCCTCGAGTGCATCTAAATCGGATCGTGGAACACGAGATGCCAAGGCCAGACCCCAGGATGTCAAAAAACCAAAAGCACAAAAAGTTTCCACCAAAAGAAATAACGAAAAACGCCAGCAGGGCAAGGCCTTTGCGCGCGCGAACGAGGCTGGCTATGACTCGTTAGGAACGCGTCTTGGGCTGCGATCGCAACTGACCGAGATCGCGTTGAATTCGAGCGCGGTGATGGTCGTCGATCAGGACACAGGGCTTCCGTTGCTTGAGAAGAATTCCGATGTGGCCTTGCCCATCGCATCGATCACCAAGGTGATGACAGCGATCGTCACCCTTGATGCGGATCTGTCGCTGTCGGAAGTGATCACAATCGAGAAAGAAGATACACAGCTCGAAAAGTACTCTGCCTCGCGTCTTGGCGTAGGGGCTCGTTTTACGCGGGCCGAACTCCTGCATCTAGCGTTGATGTCCTCCGAAAACCGCGCTGCGCAGGCGCTGGGGCGAAGCTACCCCGGCGGACTCAGTGCGTTTGTAGGCGCGATGAACCGTAAGGCTGAAGCCTTGGGCATGACGAACTCCAAGTTTGTTGAACCGACTGGGCTTAGCAATCAAAACGTATCGACACCGCGAGACCTCTCCAGACTGGTGAATGCGGCCTATTCTTATCCGTTGGTGCGCGAGTATTCAACAGACCGCGAGGCGATTGTCCGCGTGGGTGGGCGTCAGCAACAGTTCAGAAATACCAATTCCCTCACGCGCAATGACGAGTGGGAGATTGGACTCTCGAAGACAGGGTTTATTCGGGATGCCGGTAAGTGTCTGGTGATGCAGGCCGCGATCGATAATCAAAATGTGATTATCGTGATGCTGGATGCTCAGGGAAGTTCTAAGCGGATCTCGGACGCCGAGCGGATTCGTAAATGGCTATCCGCGGATCGGGATCGTCATCCGGCAGTGCGCTCATAGCCGAGCGCTGCCGAAATCGCCTTCGCAGTGTCATTCAGTGCTGATAGCCAGCCGTCGTTAGCGCGATCAGCGGGCGCTGAGATTGACAGTCCTGCAACGATCTGACCGGCGTCATCATAGATGCCGGCGGCGATACAGCGTACCCCGAGTTCTAGTTCTTCGTTATCGCGGGCATAGCCTTTTCGGCGCACCTCATCAAGCTCGGCTTCGAGTCGCTGCAGCTCAGTGATGCTGTTCTTTGTGTGACCGGCGAGTCCCGTCCGCATGCTGTACGAACGAACGGCGCGCAGATCATCATTCGCGAGAAATAACTTACCGGTTGATGTCAGGTGCAGTGGGGCGCGACCGCCGATGGCGCGGACGACCTGCATCCCCGAGCGTTCACTCACTGCACGCTCAACGTAGACAATTTCATCGCCCTGGCGGACCGAGAGATTGATCGTCTCGCCCGTCAGTCGATGGAGCTCCCGCATGGGCCCGGCAGCGGCATCCCGAACGTTGAGCCGCGCCTTGACCAGATTTCCAAGCTCAAGCAGCCTCATCCCCAGCTGGTAGCTTCCCGGCTCCGTCCGGTCGACCATCCGAGCGAGTACGAGATCATTCAGAATCCGGTGTGCAGTCGAGGGGTGGAGACCGCTCGTCTGTGAGAGCTCTTTGAGCGATACAGGCTCGGATTTTTTTGCCAGGGCGTCTAACAGGGTCATCATTCGCTCGATTACCTGGATCGCCAAGGCCTGTGGCTTGACCGGCGGGGCAATCAGGGTTCGCTGCGGCGCATCACTTGGGACGGCCGATTTGCGGTTCTGAGGCTTAGCGGACACGGGATCTCTCATGCAACCGTTATCAAGTGGCAAAATGTGATTCTATTGTATGGAAGCAAAACTTTTAAACCCTTAACCCGGCGGATTCATGACCGAGTCGTCCCCCCGAATTGCTCTTTTTGTCACCTGCCTCATCGACCTGATGCGGCCGGAGATCGGATTTTCAGCGCTCAAGCTGCTGGAACAGGCTGGCTGTGATGTGGTCGTTCCGGATGGGCAGACCTGTTGTGGCCAGCCCGCTTACAACGCAGGGGATCGCCGCACCGCACGCCAGCTCGCAGAGCGGGTGCTGGGACAGCTCGAGGGGTATGACTACGTGGTGATCCCGTCGGGGTCGTGCGCGGGGATGATCAAGGTGCATTACTTTGACCTCTTTGCGAACGATCCAGAGATGAAGCGGCGGATGGCGGATCTTGAGCCGAAGGTCTTTGAGCTCACCGATTTTCTCGTCACGGTGATGAAACTGACGGACGTGCCGGGGCGACTCGAAGGGGCCATCACGTATCACGATAGCTGCTCTGGACTCCGAGAGCTGGGTGTTTGCTCGCAGCCGCGTGCCTTATTGGCGAAGATTCCAGGGCTCACGATTAAAGAGATGAAGGACAGTCGTGCCTGTTGTGGGTTTGGAGGAACCTTTTCGATGAAGTACGGCAATGTGTCTACTGCCATCGTCGATGAGAAGGTCAATAACATTCAGGCGACACAGGCACAGGCGGTGGTGCTCGGTGATCTGGGCTGTATGCTACAGATTGAGGGACGGCTTCGTCGATTGGGCGATGAGCGCACGCAGGTGTTGCATGTGGCTCAGGTCTTAGCGGGTGAGCTACCGCCGAAGTCGCGGTAGTCATCTCGGGAAAATAGGGGGCAACGCATGCGGGTTCAGTCGATGCATTTTCAGGCGCGGGTCGGGGAGAAGCTCGCGGACACTCGGCTTCAGCAGAATCTGAAGAAGCTCTCAGAGAAGTTTGTATCTGCCCGCGCAAATGTGATCCAGGAGATTGATTTCGAGGCAACGCGTCAGGCAGCAGTGGAACGCCGCAACCGGATCTTGGATCGTCTTGATGTATGGATTGAAATGTTTGAGCGTGCAGCGACCGCACGTGGGGCCACTGTACTTTTTGCAGAGACGCCGGCGCAGGCGTCTGAGCTGGTGGTCGACATTGCCAAGCGCCATGAGGTCAAGCTAGTCACGAAGTCCAAGTCCATGGTCTCCGAGGAAATGGCCCTGAATGCAGCGCTCGCGAAAGAGGGGATTGAATCCGTTGAGACCGACCTTGGCGAGTACATTCTGCAGATCAATGACAACGAGGCGCCGAGTCACATCATTGCCCCGGTGATTCACAAGGATAAAGAAGAAATCTCGGATCTTTTTGCAAAGGTCCACCAGAAACCACGACTCACGGACATTGGCGAGCTGACTCGAGAGGCAAGAGAGACCCTGCGTCCGAAGTTTCTTCAGGCAGACATGGGTGTCACGGGCGGTAACTTTTTAATTGCAGAGACAGGCTCTGTTGCATTAGTCACCAATGAAGGTAACGAGGGGATGTGTACGGTCATGCCCCGTGTCCACGTGGTCGTGACGGGGATCGAGAAGATACTGCCGACCTTTGAAGACTTTGCGACGATTGCTCGCCTGCTCACGCGAAGTGCAACAGGTCAGTCGATTTCAAACTACATCTCGCTTCTCACTGGGGTTCGTGCACCGGATGAACCGGATGGTCCGGACCATATGTATTTTGTGCTGGTCGACGGGGGACGTTCGAGTCTCTTGGGAAGTGAGTTTCAGGAGATGCTTCGGTGTATCCGTTGCGGGGCCTGTATGAATCATTGCCCGGTGTACCAGAAGATCGGTGGCCATGCCTACGGCTGGGTCTATCCTGGTCCCATGGGGTCGGTGCTCACGCCGAGCTATGTAGGCCTTGAGAATGCGTTGGATCTTCCGCAGGCTGCCACGATGTGCGGTGAGTGTCACGTGGTCTGCCCTGTGGCGATTCCGCTGCCGGATCTTTTGCGTAAGCTGCGGGAACGCCAGTTTGACCGTCATCTGCGCCCTGCCAAAGAGCGGTTTTCGATGTTGCTCTGGGGTTTTGTGGCGACCCGTCCAAATCTTTACGCTTTGGTCGTGAGTGTTGCCAATCGTGTCCTGCGGTCTCTGGGGCGTCGAGGTGGACGCATTCGTCACTTGGCGCTGGCCAAGGGATGGACTGATTTCCGAGACCTGCCGACACCGGCGTCGAAGACCTTTCGAGAACTCTACGCGGATCGTGTGGCGCGGACTGCCTCCGAAACGAGTGCTGGCCCTCGGTAGATCAGACCGCTGTAGATCTGAACCAGGTTTGCGCCTGCGGCGAGCTTGCTCTGCGCATCGTCGCCACTGAGTACACCACCCACTCCGATAATGGGAAACTCAGGCCCGAGCGCGGCACGACATTTTCGAATGACCTCATTTGAGGCGTTCAGCAGCGGGGCACCAGACAGTCCGCCGGCTTCTTGTGCAAACTTTGCGCCGGCAACCGCATCGCGCGATAGGGTGGTGTTCGTTGCGATGAGTCCGTCAAACCCATGTCGTTTGAGCACCTCCGCAATGACCTTGATCTGATCGTCATTGAGATCAGGCGCGATTTTAAGGAACAAAGGAACCTGTTTCCCATGCTGTTGGGCCAGCGCACTCTGGCGCGCCTTCAGCCGCGACAACAGCCGTTCAAGTGCAGCCTCATTCTGTAGGTCTCGAAGGTTCTTGGTATTCGGGCTCGAGATATTGACGGTGACATAGTCCGCCCAGGGGTAGACGCCCTCGAGACAGGCGAGATAGTCGTCATCGGCCTGTTCAATCGGTGTATCGGCATTTTTTCCGATATTGAGCCCAAGAATGCCGCGGCGATCACGTGCCCACTCGGACCGTTGAACGTGATCGATAAATGTCTTTAGCCCGAGGTTGTTAAATCCAAGTCGATTGATCACCGCGCGATGCTCGGGGAGTCGAAACATTCTCGGTTTGGGGTTCCCTGGCTGCGGTCTCGGCGTGACGGTACCGACCTCCATAAATCCAAATCCGAAGGCACCCAGTGCGTCGAGATGCGCTGCATTCTTGTCGAGCCCTGCCGCTAGTCCAATTGGATTCGGAAAGCGGAGTCCTGCCAACACGACTTCTCGGCCCGGATGTGGACGAGAAGGGGGGAGCAGGCCAACCGATTTCAGTGTCTCGAGCGAACTCAGCGTGAACTCGTGGGCCACTTCTGCGTCCATAGCAAACAACATCGGGCGCAGGAGCGGGTAGCTTGTGAAGAGATTCATGTGGGCAACGATCGACTAGCGGGTCGGGTTGGATCGAACCCAGACGCCACTTTGTAAGGTTTCATGCGGTTGGAATCGGGCCTTGTACGACATCTTGGGGCTCTCTTCGATCCAGTATCCCAGGTAGAGGTGAGACCACGCCTTGCGCTGACAGATATCGATTTGCCAGAGGACGCCATAGGTTCCAAGGCTTCGGGCGGCATCATCGGGGTCATAGAACGTGTAGACGGACGACATTCCGTCTTCGAGAAGGTCAACAATCGAGACCATCTTGAGTTGATTCTGTTGGTCGCGAAATTCGATCAGTCGTGATTCCACTCTGCTCTGGAGCAAGAACTGTGCGTATTGCTCTCGGCTGTCGTGGTCCATTCCACCACCCGCATGCCGTTTGGACTGATAGAGCTGGTAAAGACTGTAGTGCTCATCATCAAATCGCAAGGGCCCCATCGTTACCGATAGGTCCATATTTTTCTTCCAGAGGCGACGCTGGGTTCTGTTTGGCGTGAAGTCACGTACTGGAATGCGCAGCGGGATACAGGCGCGACATCCATCGCAGTATGGTCGATAGGCAAAGACGCCGCTGCGACGAAAGCCGATCTGAACCAGGTCGCTATAGACCTGGGCGTTGATCAGGTGGTTGGGCGTTGCTACCTGTGATCGAGCTTTGTGCTGAGACAGGTAACTGCAGGGGTAGGGTGCCGTTACGTAGAACTGCAGGCTCACTACTGGAAGGTCTTTTAAATGGGCCATCGCGTGATGCCCCTTAGATCTTCTTTACTGATTCCGTGGTGAATCCAGTCAAAGGCTGGCTCACTTTTGGCTTGTGTCAATCGTGCTTCGAAAGTCTGCCGGTCGATCTCTCTTCCCCCCAGCGACACCAGATGATCTGTTCGCTGCTGGCAGTCTATCACTGAGCCCCCATGTTTTTTCGCCCAGGACACCAGGGCAGCGAGCGCAATCTTTGAGGCGTTGGGCTCTCGAGAGAACATCGACTCCCCGAACAGCATGCGGCCCAGGCTGACACAGTAGAGCCCACCGACAAGAGTGCCCTGTCTGCGGACTTCGACGCTGTGGGCAAGCCCCATCCCATGAAGATCGCAGTAAGCCTTTTGTACCGCAGGGGTAATCCAGGTCCCCGCTTGCCCTGCGCGCGGGGATGCGCAGGCGCGCATGACCTCGGGAAAGTCTCGGTCGGAGGCAATCGTCAGCGTCGGATCATCAAGATACTGGGTGATCGTTTTGCGGAATGATTTGCTGACTTTGAACTCATCGAGAAATAACACCAATCTTGGTGAAGGTGTCCACCAGAGCACAGGCTCGCCCTCGGAGAACCAGGGGAATACGCCCTTGTGATAGGCCTCCTTGAGTCGCTCGGCGGAGAGGTCTGCACCTGCGGCGAGCAATCCGTTTGCCCCTTCGTCCGCACGAAAAGCAAGGTGCGTTGGCGGAAGCGGGTCGCTCGGATTAACCCAAAGGAGCGGACGGGTCATGCGGAAGCTGAATCTGACGGATGTCACCCGTGTGCAGGCCGAATTGTCCCTGCCTGCGGTCGTGGAAATAGAAACGGAGCGTCGCTGTAATCGTTCGGAAGGCGATGTCTTCCCAAGGAATCTCGGATTCTCGAAAGAGTCGGACCTCAAGGCTCTCAGGACCGGGCGCCACATCTAAGTGACGCAGCGTTGCGAGATAGAAGAGATGAACCTGATCGACATGAGGGATATCAAAAACTGAAAACAGGCTCCCCAAATGGATCTCTGCGCCGGCCTCTTCGAAGGTCTCACGAATCGCACCTTGTGCGGTGGACTCCTGGACTTCCATAAATCCCGCAGGCAGTGTCCAAAACCCGAGTCGCGGTTCGATGGCTCTGCGACACATCAGCACCTGGTCCTCCCATGCTGGAATGGTCCCCAGGACAATCTTTGGATTGACGTAGTGAATCGTGGCACAGGTGCTACAGACCGCCCGCTCCCGGCTATCGCCTTCAGGGACTCGGATTTCGTTTGCACCGCCGCATGAGGGGCAGAATTTCATATATACTCATTATCTCTCTGACGCGGGGTGGAGCAGTCTGGCAGCTCGTCGGGCTCATAACCCGAAGGTCGTAGGTTCAAATCCTGCCCCCGCTACCAATTCTTAAGAACTTTTGCCCTCTTGGGATAGCCGCCGACGATGGGCAAGCCATTGTTCGGTTTTCTGGCTCAGGGCCTCCATGATCTGAAGGGCACGCCGTGTCGGGCGAATGATCCGGCGGCGAGCGTCCCGACGGTCTATCGTGACGGAGACGAGCCCCGCGTTTTCGAGCAACCCGACGCATTTGAAGGTGGTTGCCGGCGAGGCGACCCTCGAGTCCATGACCACTTGTTGCATATAGATCGGATCCTGACGGGCCTGTGTCTGGTCGACGAGCCATTCCAGCAAGGTAAAAGCATTTGGATCGAGCGCATGAAGATCGGATTCAAGAATAGCGCGTCGTGCAAATGCCCTTAGTTCAAACCAGAGGTTTTTCCCCACGCAACGAAGTCCTCAAAGAAATCTTCAACGATTTGGTTCAACGAGGATACCAAAGACCCCGTCGGTCGTGTCTCTAGCGGTCTGGTTGGCCTGCTTCTCGTCGAAGTTCGATCACTTCTCGCTGCAGCACAAGCGTCTGTATCACGAGTCGCTCGACCTGATAGTTCAGGCGGTAGGCGTAGTAGCCAAAAAGACAGAAGCCCGCCGTCGTGATGGCGGTGAGCACTCGAAACTCGCCTGACAGGAAATCGATGTAATCGATTCCGACGTTAAATCCTAATAACCCCACAAGACCAATGCTTCCTATTCTTCTTGCGCGCTTACGCCATTCATAGAGCTCGCTGAGCTCATTATCGATTGAACCGAAGTCGGGGGGTGTCACGGCAGGCTCCTTCTAGGGGATCAATCGCAGCTCGGCGGTGGGGACGGCGACAAGACATTAATAATTTTATAGATAAAGTTATATGGATCAAGCGATCATTTCCGCGTCCCTGGGAGCCGTATGGCTTAGGAAAAGAGCCGATCGCCGACAGAGAGCAGTACGATGCCTGTGACCATCATGGTTGCGGCGCCGAGTCGCGAGAGCATTTGCCCCTCTTGGAGCAGCTTTGCGCCAGCAATGACGCCCAGCAGGATGCTGATCTCACGGGCCGGTGCAACGAGGCTTAACGGGGCGAGGGTCATCGCCACTAAGACGAGGATGTAGGCCAGAGGGGCCAACACTGCAACGACTAACAGCACTCGTAAGTCATGCCAAAACCAGGTTGAGATCGTGTGTCGTTCAGTCCAGAGCGCTGGGGATGCCATTGCGATTCGCATGAGAATGGACCCCCAGTAAAAGATGAGGACTGGAATTGCAAATCGTGTGACCGATTGCTGATCCCAGACGGTATAGGCGGCAATCATCATCCCGCACAGAACTGCAAAGGCGATGCCTTTCAGTTGGGATTGTCCAATCCCGCTGACTCGGGCACCAGATAATCCAATCCACGTCGATCCCGCGATGATCAAGAGTGCGCCGACGAGCGCAATGCCGGACGGTGACTCGCCGAGAAAGATGATCGCTGCAAGCACCGAGAGGAGCGGACCAGTAGCGCGGGCAAGTGGATAAGCGAGCGAGAGATCTGCGCTTTTATAGGCTTTGAGTAACAACAGAAAATACGCCATGTGGATCGCTGCGCTCACCGCCATGGCCACCAGCCACTCGGGGCTGAAGTCCCCAATGTCGGGCGTCAGCAAGGCGACTGGGATGGACCAGACGGCGACTTCGAGAATCCCGAGTACCGCGAAAAAGGCTAATCCGTTTCCTCGCGCTTTTTTTAGGGCGAGATTCCATCCAGCGTGACAGACGGCTGCCGCCAGGACGAGGGCGAGTGCGGCAGCCGACAAGCGTTAGCTCAACCCGAGATCAGGGCCGCTGGCTATCTCAATGTTTCTGCGAGATGGACGAGCGACTGTCCCCGAGCGCGGGCTGCAGTCACCTGATCCCATGCAGGTCGACGCCAGCAGTTAAATCCATGGTCCACTTTTGGGTGAACGATGACGCGAACATTGTCACGACCGGCAAATGCCTCGCGGACTGACTGGACCGCGGACTGAGGGATATAACTGTCCTTTTCAGCAAAGTGAAAGAGAAGCGGAGCCTTGATCTTGGTGGCTTTCTCTAGATGTTGGTGAATGCCGCCCCCGTAGTAACAGACCGCTGTATCCACGCCCGCTTCTGCAGCGGCAATGTAGCTGAGCAGGCCGCCCATACAAAAGCCCACTGATCCAACACGTCCCGTGCAGGCTGCGTGCTGGCGTAGGGTCTGCACACAGGTTTTCATATCTCGGGCTGCAGCCGAAAGGTCGAGCTGCCCAAGCATCGCAAGCCCCTTCTCGAAGCCGGCTTGATCGTATCCGAGTGAAAGACGTGGTGCCATTCGCCAGAAGATGTCGGGTGCGATGACGGTGTAGCCATCGGCCGCATACTGGTCGGCGACCGCCTGTATGTGTTCATTGACGCCAAAGATTTCTTGAATCAGGAGAAGTCCTGGTCCTTTCCCGGTTGGGGGAAGACTCAGGTAGGCATCGAAAGACTGTCCGTTATCGGCTTTCAGTGAAATCCAAGATGTGGTCATGGCAGTTCATGCTCCTTTGTGATCGGTCGATTTTGCCCGTAAGATCGATTTCTTTAGCGAGAGTGACCTTAGCAAAATGCGATTTCCTAGGTTATCAGGGCTTTCACGATTCTGGGGGTGGATCCTTGGGTCCGCCGTCGTCCTTATCGGGGTGTGGCTGTGGCGATCAGGGTCTGCCGAGCCAGTCCAGACGACCCCTGTCGTCCAGGCCTATCCGTCTCAG